>NZ_JBHJMQ010000010.1:0-149709 GCF_042310375.1 Wenzhouxiangella psychrophila
AAGAAGAAGGCTTCCAAGAAGAAGGCTTCCAAGAAGAAGGCTTCCAAGAAGAAGGCTTCCAAGAAGAAGGCTTCCAAGAAGAAGGCTTCCAAGAAGAAGAAGGCTTCCAAGAAGTCAGCCGCTCTTGACGGTGACATGGCGCAAGTGCTCGCCGCGGCCGATCAACTGCGCGACGCGCTGTACGATCTTGCCAGTCACCAGATCAACCAGCGCCGGGCCTTGGTTGAAGAGCTTCGGACTGCTGCACGCTCGGGATTTTCCGAGGTTGAGTCGGCGGCGCGTAAAACGCTTAACCGCCTGACCGGGAAAGGTTGAGCGAAAAGGGACAGTCCCCGGGGGTGGCGCCTGCCGCCGCCCCCGCAGCCCGCTCCGAAGCCGAAGTCGATCGCCTGATCGACGCTTTTCTCGACACGCACTGGGCCGAACGCGGTATCGCGCCGGCGACAGCAGACGCGTATCGACATGATCTCGCGAATTTTCTGGCGCGGGTCGACCGCCCCGTGGCCGGGATTTCCCGGGCTGATATTCTCGAGTTTCTCGCTGGCCGCATGCGCTCTGGCGCACGCACCAGCAGTATCATTCGCCAGCTCTCCTGCCTGCGCCAGTTCTTTGCCTGGGCGTCGCGCGAGCGGCAAATCGCCCGGGATCCCATGCTCGACCTTGACGGACCCAGGCGGCCGCGTGCATTGCCCGGCACGCTGACTGCAAGCGAAGTGGAGGCCCTGCTGGACGCTCCGGACGGCGACAGCCCGCTTGACTTGCGCGATCGTGCCGTGCTGGAGACCCTTTATGCGACGGGTATGCGGGTCTCCGAGCTCGCCGGGCTGACCCTCTCACGCCTGAACCTTGGGCAAGGTATCGTTCGCGTGCTCGGCAAGGGCGGGCGCGAACGCCTGGTGCCCCTGGGCGAGACGGCCTGTGCTGCCATCCAGCGCTGGCTTTCGGTTCGCACGAAACTTCGCCCACAGGGCGACTGGGTGTTCGTGTCGAAGAGCGGACGAATGCTGTCGCGCCAGGCGCTCTGGGCCAGAATTCGCCAGCTCGCCGTGCGCGCCGGAATTCGGCAACCGGTGCACCCTCATCGCTTGCGACATTCTTTCGCAACCCACCTGCTCGACAACGGCGCCGACCTGCGCGTGGTCCAGATGTTGCTCGGCCACGCTGACCTGGCTACGACGCAGATCTATACACACGTTTCCCGGGCGCGATTGAAATCCCTGCACGAGCGCCATCATCCTCGCGGCTGACGGGGCCGTGGATGAAAACTTGCAGGACAATCCGGCGAACTTGTTGGCACGCTCGCGATCCAACCATCCAGTTGCGACACTCGGCTATCATGCGCGATAGCGTTTGAAGCCTGACTGACATGAATTTTCCAAGGAGTAACGAATGAAGATCTTGACGGGACTGATAGCGGCCCTGGGCATGGCCCTGACCGGACTGGCAGTGGCGGCGGACCAGGAGGCCATCGAAGAGCGCGTTCGCACGCTGGTGCCGGAAATCGAGACGCTGGCGATCGCCGAAACACCCATGCCGGGCGTGATGGAAGTGCAACTCAATAACGAGATTGTGTACATGAGCGACGACGGCCGTTACCTGATGCAGGGCCGACTGATCGACCTCGATACCCAGAAGGATCTCACCGACGCCGCCAAGACGGTGCTGAGACGCGACCAGTTGGCTGACCTGGATGCGGCGGACATGGTGTCTTTCGGTCCGGAGGATGCTGACTACGAATTGATGGTTTTCACCGATACCGACTGCGGGTACTGCCGACGTTTGCACGAGCAGATCGACGAGTACATCGACGAGGGTATCCGTATCAACTACCTCGCATTTCCACGTTCGGGCGTGGATTCGAAGACCTTCGATACCATGGTCTCGGTCTGGTGTGCCGAAGATCGCCAGAGTGCCATGAATACCGCGAAGGCGGGCAGTCAGCCGGCCGAAGCACAGTGTGAAAACCCGGTCGAAGCGCAGTACCAGCTCGGCCAGGCGCTCGGTGTGACCGGCACCCCCTCCATGGTTACGCCCGACGGCAACATGATTCCCGGCTACGTGCCGCCCAAGCAGCTTCGGCAGCGCCTGGACTCGCTCTCGCAGGCCCAGACTCCCGGCGAGTGAGCTCGCTCGCCCGGGCGTACAGACGGCCCGGGCATTCAGGCCGTCGCCTGCCCTATAATGGCGCGCTGACTTGAGCGCTCTTGCGGGGTCTCGCATGATTGTCCTGCTCGGCAGGGACTCCCTGCCGCCGTTTCGTTTATCCCAACTCGCCGCCGAACTGTCCGCACTGCAAGGCTGCAAGATCCAAGTGCGGGCCCGGGAGTTGTTCCTGGTTGCTTCCGAATGCCTGCCGGATGAGCCGCAGCGCCATCGCCTGCTTTCCCTGTTGTCGGCCCGGCCGCTCGAAGGCGACACCCTTTCTGCCCGACAACTCCTGGTCGTGCCGCGCCCCGGCACGGTCACGCCCTGGGCGAGCAAGGCCGGCGATATTCTCAGGCGCTGTGACCTGGCGGCTTTCTCACGCCTGGAGCACGCCACCTTGTTCGACTTCGAAGGCATCGAGGTTGCGGACCTGGTGCCCACTGCCAGGCGGCGCCTGTACGACCGCATGACGCAGATGGTGGTCGATGACCTCCACACCCTGCAGGGCTGGTTCGACGAACGCGCGCCCGCGCCGCTGGGCGTGCTGAAACTCGGTGCCGATGCCGCCGCGACCCTGTCGGTCCACAATCGCGAACTCGGACTGGCGCTGAGCGACGACGAAATCACCTACCTGGTTGACGCCTACGGGCGCATGGGCCGGGATCCCAGCGACGCCGAGTTGATGATGTTCGCCCAGGCCAACTCGGAGCACTGTCGCCACAAGATCTTCAACGCCAGCTGGAGCGTCGACGGGAAAACGGTCGACGGCTCCCTGTTCGGCCTGATTCGCAGCACCCACGCAGCCACACCGGATGCGACGCTGGTGGCCTACGACGACAACGCCGCGGTGATCGAAGGGTTCGACGTGGAGATCCTGTCCACATCACCGCAAAGCCCGGCCTACGTCCATCAACCCGGCCGCGCCCATATCCAGATCAAGGTCGAAACGCACAACCATCCCACGGCGATTTCACCCGATCCCGGCGCGGCGACCGGCTCGGGCGGCGAGATCCGCGACGAGGCCGCAACCGGCCGCGGCGCGCGACCGATCACGGCTCTGTGCGGGTTTTCCGTCTCCGACCTGCACATACCCGACCGGGTGCAGCCCTGGGAAAACGCTCCGGAACAACCCGACCGTATGGCCTCGGCATTGGAGATCATGCGCGACGGCCCGATTGGTGCGGCGCGCTTCAACAACGAATTCGGCCGTCCGGTATTACTTGGCTATTTCCGGACCTTCAGCGCGCGCATCGGTGAGCGCCTGTGGGGCTACCACAAACCCATCATGATCGCCGGCGGCAGCGGCATGATTGCCGAGGGACAGACGCACAAGAAGGCCCTTGCCGCCGGTGATCGCATCATCGTGCTCGGCGGGCCGGCCATGCTGATCGGCCTCGGCGGCGGCGCCGCATCATCGATGAGTTCGGGGCAATCCGATGCCGACCTGGATTTCGCCTCGGTGCAGCGCGGCAATCCGGAAATGCAGCGCCGTGCTCAGGAAGTGATCGATCGCTGCTGGCTGCAGGGCGAGAACAACCCCATCAAGTCGATTCACGATGTCGGTGCCGGCGGCCTGTCCAACGCGCTGCCGGAACTGCTTCACGACGGCGGCGTGGGCGGACGTCTCGAGCTGCGCGATATTCCGACCAATGATCCGGCGCTCTCGCCCATGGAGATCTGGTGCAACGAGGCGCAGGAACGCTACGTCCTTGCGGTGGCGCCGGCCGATCTTGACCGTTTTGCGGCGCTTTGCGAGCGCGAACGCTGCCCCTGGGCCGATGTCGGCGAAGCAACCGACGATGGGCAACTCGTGCTGGCTGATCGCCAAGGCACAAGGCCGGCGGTCGACATGTCGCTGGAAGTGCTGCTCGGTAAGGCGCCGCGCATGCATCGCGATGCGGTAACCGAGCGCGTCGTGCCGGAAGCCGGGGTGCTCGACGGCGTGACACTGGATGATGCCGTCAATCGGGTTCTGTCCCTGCCGTCGGTGGGCAGCAAGCAGTTTCTCATCACCATCGGTGACCGCACAGTTGGTGGTTTGAGCGTGCGCGACCAGATGGTCGGCCCGCACCAGGTGCCTGTGGCCGACTGTGCCATTTCCCTGCTCGAATACGACGGATACGCCGGTACGGCGATGGCCATGGGCGAGCGCACGCCGTTGGCCGTTCACGATTCGGCCGCCGCGGCGCGAGTCGCCGTGGGTGAAGTCCTGACCAACCTGGCTGCGGTTGCCGTACGCGATCGTTCCCATATCAAGCTGTCGGCCAACTGGATGGCGGCCGCGGGTGCGCCCGGTCAGGACGCGGCGCTGCGGGAAGCCGTCGAGGCCGTGGCCGCCCTCTGCCCGGAACTCGATCTGTCCGTTCCCGTGGGCAAGGATTCACTTTCGATGCAGACGGTCTGGAACGACGGCGGAGAGGAACAGCGCATGACCGCGCCGGTGTCGCTGATCGTCACCGGTTTTGCGCCGGTGCCCGATGTGCGCCGGCAACTGACGCCCGAACTGCGTTCCGAAATTGACACCCGCCTGGTGTTGATCGATCTGGGTCGCCGACGTCTCGGCGGTTCGGCCCTGGCGCAGGTCTACTCGCGCCAGCTGGGCGACGTGCCCGACGTCGACGACCTCTCCACGCTCAAGTCGGCCTTCGATGCCGTGCAGAAGCTCGTGGCCGGGGAAAGAATCCTGGCTTGCCATGACCGTTCCGACGGCGGCCTGTTCACCACTGTTCTGGAAATGGCCCTTGCGGGCCGATGCGGTCTGCGCTTGAATCTCGGGGCGGACGAGCACGATCCGATGGCCGCACTGTTCAACGAGGAGCTGGGTCTGGTCCTGCAGGTGGCTGCCGCCGAGCTGCCGGAAGTGGAATCGGAACTGGCGCGTGCCGGACTGGGTGAAAGAACATCGATCATCGGTGAGGTCGCCGGTGGGCATCGACTGGAAATTTCAGCCGGCGAACGCGAGGTCTTCCGGCGCAACCTGCCGGACCTGGCCGGGCGCTGGGCCGAGACCAGCTATCGCATGCAGCGCCTGCGCGACCATCCCGCCTGCGCCGACGAGGAATTCGAAGCGATGACTGATTTCGGTCGGTCCGGACTGGATGCGAAGCTGACGTTCGAGCCGCCGGCGAGCGCCGCCGTGAATACCGGCGCCCGGCCGCGTGTCGCCATCCTGCGCGAGCAGGGCGTCAACGGCCAGCGCGAGATGGCGCGTGCGTTCATGTCGGCCGGTTTCGAGGCCGTCGACGTCCACATGAGCGATCTCGAGCACGGTCGTCAGGAACTGGCCGATTTCCACGGCCTGGCCGCCTGCGGCGGGTTTTCCTTCGGCGACGTGCTCGGCGCCGGCCAGGGCTGGGCGCGTTCCATCCTGTTCAACGAATCGCTTCGCGACGCCTTCCAGGCCTTCTTCGAAGATTCCGGCCGCTTTGCCCTCGGCGTGTGCAACGGCTGCCAGATGCTCTCGGCGTTGCGCGAAATCATTCCCGGCGCGGCGGCCTGGCCGGACTTCGTGGCCAATCGCTCGCGCCAGTTCGAGGCCCGGCTGAGCCAGGTCGCGATCGAGGAGAGTCCGTCGATTTTCTTCACCGGCATGGCCGGTTCGCGGCTGCCGGTGGTCACTTCGCACGGCGAAGGACGAGCACAACCGGGTGAGCGCCCGATGGCGGATTTGCCCGTCGCCGTCCGTTATGTGAGGGAAGATGGAGCGCCTGCGCTGAGCTATCCCGACAATCCGAACGGTTCGCCCGACGGCATCACGGGACTGACCAGCGCAACCGGGCGGGTCACCATCATGATGCCGCATCCCGAGCGCCTCCTGCGCGCGGTCAACTTTTCCTGGGCGCCACGGGAATGGGGCGAACTTTCACCCTGGATGAAGATGTTTCACAATGCAAGGCTGTGGCTGGAGTGAATCGAAAGCGATGAGCGAGCGGGAACGGGAACAAGCACGCACTGAAGAAGCCGGGGCGGAAGCGACTTCGTCCGGCAATCCGATCAAGGAAATGTTCCTGCTGGCGGCGCTGTATCTGCCCCTGGGCTTCTTCCTTTGGTTCTTCATGGCCAGCGGGCTGATGTTTCCGACGTCGCGCCTGGTGGAATGGCTGCTGACCGGCTTCTATCCGGATGTGTTCGAGCGGGTAGTCCAGCTCGGCTTCCGTTTCGAGGTGCAAACGGCCGTGATTCTGCCGCAGCAGGTCGAAGGGCGGACCGCGGCGCTCAATCTCGACATCAACCCGATGATCTATGCCTGGGGACTGGCGCTGCTGTTCGGGCTGGTCATGGCCACGCCCATGCGCGGGCTTCGCCGCCTCCTGCAGTTGATCGTCGGTTTCGTTATCGTCACCCTGGTGACCAGTTGGGGTGTATTCTGGGAGGTTTGGCGCGACATGGCCTTTCTGATGGGCCCGGAAGCCGCCACGGCGGTGCAATCGAGCAATCTATCGGCGACGGCCATCGCCTTGTGTTATCAGCTGGGTTATCTGATGTTTCCGGGCGTGATTCCGATCGCCGCCTGGATTCTCATGAACCGCCCTTTCATCGAGCAACTCGTGCAAAGTCGGCCACGCTGAACCGACGCAGCCGAGCATTGTCTGTTTGAGACGTGATTATGGAAACCGAAGCGCTTACCGCCACCGACGAAACCGAACTGCTTCCGAGCATCGGCGAGCACCTCGAGGATCGGGCTGCCGACCTGTGCAAGCTGATGATCGAGCAGGAGCGCCTGCGCGAGGAAGATCTTCAGCGCGCCAAGGCCTATCGGGAGCAGCACGGCGGCAACCTGTTGACCCTGCTGGTGCGCCTGGGGCTGGTTTCCGAGCGTGATCTGGCCCGTGCCCAGTCCGAACTGCTCGACATTCCGATGGTCAGCGAGAAGGACTATCCGGAGTCCGGCCCGCAGATCGATTCGATTTCGGTGCGCTACATGAAGCAGCAGCACCTGGTGCCGGTGCACATCGACGACGACACGCTCGATGTGGTCATGGCCGATCCCTGCGACGAGTTCGCCCTGCGCGCACTCAGCATGGCGACCGGCCGCGAGGTCAAGCCGCGGGTGGGTGTGACCTCCGAGATCGACAACACCATCGAGCGTTACTTCGGCGGCGGCAAGTCGGCCATGGGCCAGATCGCCGAGCACCTCGGCGGCGAGGGTGATGGCGGTGACGATGAAGAAGATGTCGAACACCTGCGCGACCTGGCCTCCGAAGCGCCGGTCATTCGCCTGGTCAACCTGATCCTCCAGCGCGCGGTCGAATCTCGCGCTTCCGACATCCACATCGAGCCGTTCGAGAACCGCCTCAAGGTACGCTACCGCATCGACGGCGTGCTACAGGAAGTCGAGGCACCACCGGCGCGCTCGACCGCTGCGGTCATCTCGCGCGTAAAAATCATGGCGCGGCTCAACATCGCCGAGCGCCGCCTGCCGCAGGACGGTCGCATCATGCATCGCGTCGGCGGCAAGGAGCTCGACCTGCGCGTGTCGACCGTACCGACCGCGCACGGCGAATCGGTGGTGATGCGTATTCTCGATCGCGAGGCCGTGGTGCTGGACTTCGCCAGTCTTGGTTTTGCCGAGGACGTGCAGGAGAACTTCATCCATGAGCTGGAAGTGCCGCACGGCATCATCCTGGTGACCGGCCCGACCGGGTCGGGCAAGACCACCACGCTCTACACCGCGCTCAGCCGTCTCAACACGCCCGAGCGCAAGATCATCACGGTCGAGGATCCGGTCGAATACCAGCTCGAGGGTGTCAACCAGATTCAGGCCAAGTCCTCCATCGGGCTGGACTTCGCCCGCGCGCTGCGCTCGATCGTGCGCCAGGATCCGGACGTGATCATGATCGGGGAGATGCGTGACCTCGAAACCGCCAAGATCGCCATCCAGTCGGCGCTCACCGGTCACCTGGTTCTTTCGACCCTGCATACCAACGACGCGGCCGGCGGCGTGACGCGAATGATCGACATGGGCGTGGAAGACTACCTGCTGACATCCACCGTCAACGCCATCATGGCCCAGCGTCTGGTGCGCCGCCTCGACCCTGAAACGAAAGAGGCCTACGAGGTGCTGCCGGAGATGATCGAGGAGCTCGGCCTCGAGCAGCTGACCGACGAGCGGCCGATCAGGCTTTACCGCCCCGGCACCTCCGAAGCCAGCCCGACCGGATACCGCGGCCGGACCGGCATCCACGAACTGCTGGTGATTACCGAAGAACTCCGCCGCATGGTCATGAAGCACGCCACCTCGACCGAGATCGAGAAACAGGCCCGCGCCGAGGGCATGCGCACCATGTACGAAGACGGCCTGATGAAGGCGGTGCAGGGGATTACTTCGGCGGAGGAAGTGTTGAGGGTGACGCAGGAGGCGTGACGGCCGTGGAAGGTGGCTGGCGTCGACCCTCTTGGGCACTGCCAGCGGCTAGGGCCTTGCGGAATTGCTACGTGAATCGTAAATCGTGAATAGAGGCAGTCTGTGAGTGATGCGAACGTTCAATTCGGGTTTTTCGAGGTAGCACCCCTGGTGCAGGCGAAGCCTATTGCCGTGCAGTCGGCTACACGCGCTCGGGTGCCGGTCTATTTACGATTTACGATTTACGATTCACGAAGCACAAGCCGATCGGCACCGCGACCGCAGCCTTCGATCAGGCCCAAAGAATCCACCGCAATCTGATGCCTCTTTTCGAATACAAAGCCGTCACCCCCGCCGGCGAGACGATGACCGGCGAGATGGATGCGCCGAGCAAGGACCTGGTGATTGCCCATCTGCAGGAGTCGGGCAATATTCCCGTGTCCGCCAAGGAAGTGGGCTCGGGCTTTCGACTGACGGCGCTGTTTCGGGGGCGGCAGGGGCTCAAGCAGGCGGAGATCGGCGACCTCACCCAGCAGTTGGCGACGCTACTCAGCGCCGGGCTGCCGCTGGATCGCTCCCTCGGCATCCTGGGGGAGTTGGCCGAAAACGAGCGCGTGCAGGGCACCGTCGAGCGAATTCGCAACCGCGTTCGCGAGGGCGGTTCCCTGTCCGAAGCGCTGGAAGAGCGTCACGGCGTTTTCTCGCGCTTTTACATCAACATGGTGCGCGCCGGCGAGATCGGCGGTTCGCTTGACCAGACGCTCTCGCGCATGGCCGAATACCTGGAACGCTCCAAGGAGCTCAAGGACTCGGTCATTTCGGCAATGGTGTACCCAGCGCTGCTGGTGGTGCTGGCCGTTGCCTCGCTGATTCTGCTGATGGGCTACGTCATTCCACAGTTCACGCCCATGTTCGAGGAATTCGGCGGCGAATTGCCGTTTCTCACGCAGGTGGTCATGGCCGTCGGCGCGGCGCTGCAGAATTACTGGTGGGCGATGCTCGGCGCCGTATTGCTCGTGCTTTTGTGGTTCCGCGGCCAGATGCGGCGGCCGGCCTCGCGCCGGCGTTGGGATTTGCGTTTCCTGCGGATGAAGGGCATCGGCGACGTGATCGCCAAGATCGAAACCGCGCGCCTGGCTCGCACCACCGGCACCTTGCTCGTCAACGGTGTACCGCTTCTGTCGGCACTTTCCATCGCCAAGAATGTCATGACTAATACGGTGCTCGGCGATGACGTGGCCGAGGCCGCCAAACAGGTCAAGACCGGCACGCCCATGGCGAGGGCGCTGGCGGCCAACGATCATTTCCCGCGCCTGGCGCTGCAGATGGTCAACGTCGGCGAGGAAACCGGCAAACTCGACGACATGCTGCTCAAGGTCGCCGATACCTACGACCGCGAAGTGCGCACCACCATCGACCGGCTCATGTCGCTGCTGGTGCCGGCGCTGACCCTGGGCTTGGCGGTGCTGATCGGCGTGATCGTGATGTCGGTGTTGATGGCGATTCTCAGTATTAACGAACTCGTGGCCTGATGGCCGCGCTCGAAAAAGATTTCAGGAACATAACGCCCGAAGGGGCTGGAGGAAAAGCAATGTACAAGTCTGCAAACAGTTCAGGCTTCTCGCTGATTGAACTGCTGGTGGTGCTCATCATTCTCGGCCTGATCGCCGGACTGGTCGTGCCCAACATCATGCAGCGCGGTGAAGACGCCAAGCTTCGCGCCGCCGATGCCGAGGTGCAGCGCCTGTCGATGGCCGTCGACGAGTTCTACCTGGACAATGGGCGCCCGCCCCAGGAGTTGCGCGAACTGGTGGAAAAGCCGGGCAACGCCAATAACTGGAACGGCCCATACGTTAATGATTCAAATCTCAACGATCCTTGGGACAACGCGTACCAGTACCGCTACCCGGGCGAGCACCGCTCGTTCGACATCTGGTCGCACGGTGCTGACGGCTCACCCGGCGGCGAGGGTGCGAACGCCGATATCAAGAACTGGGATTGAGTTGCGTCCGAGATTTCTGATTCAAGTCGGGCAATCCCGGGCGATAGATTCCCACGCGTCTGGGGGATACGTGCGACGTAAATTGGTCATGCGCCATGCTGAAGGAGGTCCCGGATCTGCGCTTCGCTTGTCCGGGACGCCCGCGCGACTGGGTCGCGCGGGCGGCTTCAGCCTGTTCGAGCTGATGGTCGTGATGATACTCGTTTCGCTGCTATTTGCAGTGGTCGGCGTTTCGGTCAGTCGCTCCATTCAGGGGGCGGAGATTCGCAATGCCTCGCGCGAGGTGGTGGCCGGCATTCGGCATACCCGCGGCCAGGCCATCATCAAGCGCCAGCAGCAGGTTTTTCAAGTCGATGCCGATGCGAAGACCTGGACGGCGGCGGCGCGGGATTCGGTCGAGATTCCAGATGGCCTTGATATCACCATCAACACCGCGCGGTCGGAGCTGACCGGCGAGAATGCTGGCGGTATCCGCTTCTACCCCGATGGTGCATCGACCGGCGGCAGCGTGGAATTGCAGGCCGGCGAGCGGACGTGGGAGGTGGAAGTGTCATGGTTGACCGGCGAGGTCAGCATCAAGCGGGGGGCGGATGATGCTTGAGCGACGGCCGCTTCAGGAAGGTCCCGGATCGGTGTCCGGGACGCCCTGCCGGCCCGGCCGGCAGGGCGGATTTACCCTGATCGAGGTCATGGCCGCCTTCATGGTCTTCGCCCTGCTGTTCGGTGTGGTGCTGCAGATTCTGTCGACCTCGGTCGGCAATACGCGCATGTCGGGCGATTACACGCAAGCGGCCCTGTGGGCACAGTCCAAGCTCGACGTGCTGGGCCTGGAGAAGATGATCGAGCCGGGGGTGACGCAGGGGCGCTTCAATGATGAATTCACCTGGAGGATGGATGTGCGCGAGACGGAGGTCGCCGACGAGCGGGGCCTCGATCTGCAGGAGGAACTGCCCATCGCCCTCTACCACGTCATTCTTACGGTCGAGTGGGCGGAGGGGCGCCGGCAGGCCACCTTCGAGACTCTGCGTTCGGTGGACACTTACTGGGAAGAGCGGCAGCAACAGTCGGGCGGAGGAGGACGGCAGTGAGAATCGGCCGGTTCTTCAAGCTCGGCAAGCGTGGTGAGCGCGCGTTGCGGCAGCGTCCCGTGGGTCCCGGATCACATTCGCACCGGCGGTGGGAGCGGTCTGAAGGAGGTCCCGGATCAGGGTCCGGGACGCCTTCGCGCACACGCGAAGGCGGCTTCACCCTGATCGAGGTGCTGCTGGCCATCGCCCTGGTGTCGATCATCATGGCCATGGCCTACGGTGGTTTCCGCGCCAGCGTGCGCGCCACGAGCTCCGGTGAAGAAGTCATCGAGCAGAACAATCGCCTGCGCGTGGTCCAGCAGTTCATGCGCCGACAATTGATGCAGACGCGCTCGCTCGTCATCGAGCAGTTCGAGGACGGCGAGACCGTGCGTTTCGAGGGCGAAGGCGACCGGGTGAGATTCGTCTCGCCTATGCCAGGCTATCTCAGCTACGGTGGCCCGTACGTGCAGGAGTTTCGGCTGGAGAGAGGCCCTGACGGGCTCGAACTGGTTTACTACTACGCCATGCTCAACGGCTACGAGGACGGCGCCCTGCGTGAGACCACCGATGGTCGGGTGTTGATGGAGGACCTGGGCGGCGGCGATTTCATTTTCCTCGACTACGAACCGGATACTGGCGAAACCTTCTGGACCGACCTCTGGGAAGAGCCCGACCGTCTTCCGCTGGCGGTTGGCGTGCTGCTCGATCTGGATTCCGATCGCGGCCTGGTCTGGCCAGACCTGGTCGCGCCGGTGATGGTCGACAGTGGTGGCTCGCGCCGCACGCGAACCATCGAGCGCGCCAGCGACATGCTGAGGCCGCAAAACCGCGGGCGGGGGAGGAATCGATGATCCCCGAGTCGGGTCGTCAGCGGGGCATCGCGCTGGTCGTCGTGCTCTGGATCCTGGTGCTGCTGACTATCGTGGTCGGCACGTACGCCGTGCTGGCGCGGACAGAAAGCCTGCAAGCGCGCTTTTTGTTCGACACGACCCGGGCGCGTTACGCGGCCGAGGCTGGGGTCCATCGTGCGGCCTTCGAAATGCGCAATTCCGACGTGGAGACGCGCTGGGTGCCCGACGGTCGGGCCTACACCATTGAGTTCGGCCGCTCCGAGGTGGAAGTTCTCATTACCGACGAGTCGGGCAAGATCGATATCAACAGCGCTTCGGCGGACGAGCTGACCAATCTGTTCATCTCGCGCGGCATGGACGAGATCGAGGCGTGGTATCTTGCCGACGCCATCGAGGATTGGCGAGACGAGGACGAGCTTCCCCGGCCCTACGGCGCGGAACTGGTCGAATACGAGTCTGCCGGGTATCCTTACGGCCCGGCGAATGAGGAGTTCGGATCGGTCGATGAACTCCAGCAGGTCATCGGCATGAGCTGGGAACTGTTTCGGGAACTCGAACCGATGCTGACCGTTCATTCCGGTGGGCGCATCAACCCCGCATTCGCCTCCGCGGATGTGTTGGCCGCGAACCCGGAAATCAGTGCCGAGGATGCGGCCGCTTTCGTCGAAGAAAGGCGGCAGTTTCATCCGCGCGACCAGCAGGCGCTTTTCCTGCCCGATGGCCAAACGGTGAGCTTGCAAGGGGGTGGCCGTACCTTTAGCATTCGCTCGCGGGCGACGCTTGACTCGGGCACCTGGAGCGAAGTACAGGCCACGATTGAACTCGGAGGCGACCAGCGCGGTCGACCCTTCCGTGTGCTGCGCTGGCGTGACAATGTCGAGGATCGATGAATCAGAGTGCCATCAATGAATACTGGGGCAGCGTCGCTGCCCGCTACCGCGCCGGCCCGCTTCCCGGGTTTCTAAAGTGGTGGCGCGGTGAGCTGGCCGGATTGTTTCCACATTCTCTGCGCACCCGCATGGTGCCGCCGCGGCCGGTGCTGTGGCTGGTGCCCGGAGCCGAAAGCCGCGGGTTCGAGGTCTGGGTCGGTGGTGAATCGCCCGAACACCGCGATACCTTCGGCCCGAACGAAGATGCGGGGCTGCTACGCGATCGCTGGCAGGAACTGATCAACGGCTTCGAGGACGGGCAGCCTGAAATCCGGCTTTGCCTGCCGGCCGAGGACATGCTTCGCTGTCCGGTCGAGCTTCCATTGGCGGTGGAAACCAACCTGACCGAGTCGCTGCGCTACCAGCTCGACCAGCTCACCCCTTTTTCCGCCGACCAGGTGTACTTCGACTATGAAGTTCGCGAGCGCGATGCCGACCGGGGGCTGTTGAAGGTGGATCTGCGCCTGGTCTTGCGTACGCGCGTTGATGAGCTGCTTGAACGCCTGGCTGCCGTCGGTATCCGCCCCCACGCTGTCGATGGCCTGGGCGGAGATGAGGATCAGCCTGACTGCGAAGGTTTCAACCTGATGCCGTTGGCCGAGCGCCCGCGTCACGTCTACCGGCGCGCGCGCATCAACTGGCTGCTTGTCGGCGGCCTGGTTGTGGTGCTGGCCATTGTGATGGTCGAATCGCTGTTCTTGCACGAGCGCAGCGTCGAACGGCTGGAGACCGAGGTTGAACAGTTGCGCCAGGAGGCCGATGAAGTGCTGACGCTGCAGACCGAACTGCAGGATGCGCTGGCGGCGGCCAATTTCCTGGCCGAGCACCGGCGTCGCCAGCCGGTGAGTGTGAGAGTACTGGACGAGATCACGCGAATCCTGCCCGATGACATCTGGCTGATGCAGTTGCGGATGCAGGGCGACGAACTGATGCTTCAGGGTATGGCCGACCAGGCGCAGCGACTGATCGAGATGATCAACGAATCCAAATTGCTGGGTGAGGCCGAGTTTCGGGGCTCAGTGAGCATCGACCCCGGCAGTGGCCGCGAGCGCTTCAACGCCCGCGCCCGCATCGAGACGACAGGAGGCGAGCGTGCAGCTGCTGCCGAATCTGGAGAATAACCGTCCCCTTGCTATCAGCCTGCTGGTGATCGTTCTGGTGCTGGTCTATTTCATCGGGTTTCACTGGTTCGTTATGCGCCATGTCGACCTGGCGAACCAGGTCGATTCGCTCGAAGAGCGCGCCGCCCGATTCAAGGCGGCGGTGGCCCGTCGGCCCGGCCTGGAGGGGCGATTGGAGGAATTGCAGGCTGAACGGCTCGACAGTGCATTGTTCCTGCCTGAGTCCAACTTCAATGTAGCGGCGGCCGGTCTCACCCGTCGTCTCCGTGACATTATTCAGCGCGAGGCCGACGACGCCGACCTGTGCCGGATCGAATCGACGACCAACCGTCCCGACAGCGAACCGGAACGTTTCGAGCAGGTGACGGTCAATGTGCGCATGAACTGTCCGTTGCCGGACCTCACGCGTATCCTCTATGAAGTGGAAGACAATGTGCCGCTGATTTTCGTCGATAATCTGATCATCAACCAACGGGTTCCCGCAGATCGCGCGGGTCGGCGCGGTAGCCGAGGTTATGGCCAACTCGACGTTCGTTTCGATATCTACGGCTTCCTGTCCCAACCCGTCGTGGAAGAGGACTGAGCGTGTTCGATTTGCAGCGCAATCTTCTGACTTCATTGCTGACAGCAGGTATCGGTTTGCTGGTGCTTGCCGGCGGAGTCATGGCGCTGCTGATGGGGCGCCCGGACCTGTCCGCCATCGCGCCGCAGGGCAATACCGAGGCGCCCGATGCCGAGGTCGATGTGCCGGAGACCGGGTTGCAGGAATTCTCGGCCTACTCGGCCATCGTCGAGCGTCCGGTTTTCTTTTCCGATCGCCAGCTGCCCGTGGTCGACGCGCCCGGAGAGACCGAAGAGGAAATGATGGTCGAGGAGGAACCGGAGGCCGAGGAGATCGAAGATCTGGAGGCCGAAATCGCCGGTATCGTGATCACCCCTGATATGAAGCTGGCCATGGTGTCCGACAAACGGGCCGAGAAGACTTTCGTGCTGCGCGAGGGCATGAGCCTCGAAGGCGAGCAGGCTGCCTGGAAGCTGGATGTCATCCAGCCCCGGAATGTCAGTTTTGTCTCCGTCGACGGCCGTCAGACCGAACTCGAGCTCAAGGTCAACACCAAGGGGGTAGCGTCTTCCAACGATGGTAGCCGGCAACGAGAGCAGGCATCCGAGGGCCAGCCGGAGGGGGGGCAGGCAGCTCAGGAAGGTGCTCAAAGAGAGGCCAGTGAAGAGGCGCGGGCCCGCGCCGAAGAAATCCGACGCCGCGTCGCTGAACGCCGGGCCCAGTTGAGGGCCGAAGCAGAACGGCGAGCGCAACAGCAACAACAACAGGACAACGATGGCTGAGCAAATTCGACAGAACATCATTCGCAATCGGCCCACGCTTGCGGCGCTGCTCCTGGCCAGCCTGGTGCTGGCCGGCTGTTCGTCAATGGAGAAGCGGGATAGCGACGGAACCGGTACCCGCCTCCAACCGGGCCAGAGCGCGGTTGATCGCGACGGGAGAGACGGCGATCGAGAAGGCCTTCAGCTGGGTGCCGGTGAGGAAGCCGTTGACTCCGAGGCCGAGTTCGACGAAAGCGAGGTCTATTCCGGCACCGGCGTGTTCATCGACGACAGTGCGATCAAGCCGCGCACGGAGCCGCCCGGGGAAGATGGTGAAATCACCCTGAACTTCGAAGGGCAGGGGATCCAGGAAATCGTGCACGCGATCCTCGGCCAGATGTTCGAGGAGAACTACATCATCGCGCCGGGTGTGAGCGGGGAAGTTACCTTTTCAACCGCCAAGCCGATCAAGCGCGACCAGGTCATGGGCGTGCTCGAAATGCTGTTGCGCTGGAATGGCGCGACCCTGATCTGGCGCGAGGGGCAATACCATGTGGTACCCGTGTCCAGTGCGGTGGCGGGCAATCTGGTGCCGCGGACGGATTCGGCGAGGAATGCGCAAGGTTATGAAGTTCTGGCGGTGCCACTGGAGTTCATCTCCGCCGGAAAAATGGCCGAGATGCTCGAGCCCTGGGTCAAGGAAGACGCCATTTTCAATGCGGACAGTGCTCGTAACGTGCTTTTCCTGGCCGGCACCCAGTTCGAGCTGAGGAATTACCTGCAGATCATCGAATCCTTCGACGTCGACTGGCTGGAAGGTATGTCGGTTGGGGTTTTTACGCTCAAGCGAATCGGAGTAGATGAGCTGTTGCCGGAACTCGAGGGTGTGTTCGGTGAAGAGGGCGAGACGCCGCTGGCCGGCATGTTCCGTTTCATGCCCTTGCCGCGACTCAATGCCATCATGGTCATCACGCCCAACGAGCACTACCTTGACGAGGCGCAGAAGTGGATCAGGCGCCTGGATCGTTCCAGCCCGGAGGGTGGCTCCCGTTTGTACGTCTACCGGGTCAAGAACCTGGAGGCGGACGTTCTAGCGGGCTATTTGGGGGAGCTCTTCGGAACCGGTGGCGGCAGTGGCCGCTCGCGGGAGTCGGGCGGCTCTCTTGCTCCGGGCATGGAGCGGGCATCGGCGTCCAGTATGAGCGATTTCCAGCAGTCCCGGGGCGATGGAGATGGAAGCTCCGAACGTGGGTCGTCGGATGGGGAGCGCGCGACTGCCGGAGGAATGAACTTGGGCGAGGATGGTGACGTCCGTATCACCGCTGTACAGGAGACGAATTCCCTTCTGATCCAGGCCGCTCCCGGCCAATATGATGGAATTCTCTCAGCAATCGAACGCCTGGATGAAGAGCCACTACAGGTCATGATCGAGGCCCAGATTCTCATCGTCGATCTTACCGACGATCTTCAGTACGGCGTCAACTGGTTTCTGGCCAACGGGTCTCCTGATGACAGCGTGCCCGGATTGCCGGAGGGTATTGCACCTGATCGTGAGGCAAATGCCATTCAGTTCGGAGGTGGAGCGAATGTGCTGGGTACGATCACCCGTCGCGGGGTTGATCGGAACTTTGTTTCTGCCACCATCAGCGCACTCGAGTCCGTATCGGATGTCCGAACCATTTCCTCGCCCAGCCTGATGGTGCGCAACAATTCGGATGCCAGCATCAATGTCGGCCAACAGATTCCGGTGCAGTCGACTAGTTTCATTGGCGGCTCCAGCGGGGAGGGCAGCCGTTTCGGGAGTGTTCAGTACCTGAATACGGGGGTTATTCTTGAGGTCACGCCCCGGGTTAATCCCGGAGGGCTGGTCTATCTCAAGATTCGGCAAGAAGTCTCCTCCCCCGGTTCGCCGTCCGGTGAGGGCTCCAACCCGCCGGTCGATACCCGTACGGTTCAGACTGAAGTCGCCGTACAATCGGGTCAGACGATCATGCTGGGAGGTCTGATCGAGGAGCGAACGCGCGAATCGAAGTCCGGCGTGCCTGGCTTGCAGCGAATCCCATTGCTTGGTGGCTTATTTCGCAGCACCACCGACAATCTGACCCGAACCGAAACACTGGTGATGATTACGCCCACGGTTGTCGAGTCCACTGAGAAGCTCAAGGAGGTATCAGATGAGCTCAGGAGCCAGTTCGAGGCGCTCAAGCCCATGCATGAAGAAGGGTTGTGAGTAATTTATTGAACAAAGTCAGTAAGTTGAGTCTGCTTCACCATGATCGAGGTCGGGGTGCTTCACAAGATTTCCTGCGTTATCGGCGGCCCGTGGGATCTTTTCGGGGGAGGCGCCTTGCCTTGATCAACGGTATCGGGCACAGAATTCACAATGAAAATGGAGAATTGAAGGCATGATGAAAACGACACTTTGCAGGTCGGCGGTGATTCTGGTTGTCGTATCCGCTTTGGGGGCAATTGCTGCCTGCTCTGGGCCGGACTTGCCCGACCATGAGCGGGTCAGCGATCGCGCTCAAGCGCGGTGGGATGCTCTGGTTGATAAAGATGGGAAAACCGCCTGGAACTACTACACCCCAGGGTTTCGGGATACTTATCCACAGCCCGATTTCGATTATGATATTCGGCGACGACCGGTTCGCTGGCTTGATGCGGAGGTTCGGGGTGCCGATTGTCAGGAAGATCGCTGCACCGTCCGGGTGTGGGTTGAATACGATGCGCCCTCCGCTCCCCAGGGCCAGAGAAGCGTCAAACTGAGCAAAGTCGTCAGTGAGGAATGGCTTAAATTGGACGGTCAATGGTGGTATGCAGAAGAGTGATTGCTTTACAAGCCCGACTGGGTTAGCATAGAATTGGACTCGCCGGGAGTGCGCGGGCGTATCGCTTGCGCTTCCCGATAGAGTTCACACAGAGCCCTGTGTCCAACAACTTTAGGAGTGTTGTAATGAAAAGAAATACCTTGACGACCGCGGTTCTGGCGGGTCTGACAGGCGTTGCGGGGATGGCGAGCGTGGCCAATGCGGTCAACGTCAATCCCGAAGGCCTGGGTCAGGTTCTGCTGTATCCGTACTACACCGCACGCGGCGGAAACGATACGCTCGTTTCCATCGTGAATACCAGCGAGAACTCCAAGGCAGTGAAGATTCGCTTCCTTGAAGGCTTGAACTCTCGCGAAGTGCTTGACTTCAACATCTACATGTCCCCGTATGACGTCTGGGTAGCAGGTGTGACCGCTACCGAAGATGGCGGCGGCAAGCTGTTGGTTAATGACACCACCTGCACCGTGCCCTACCTGGTAGGCGATCGCGACGGTGAGCAAGAATTCCTGACTTTTGCCTACACCGGTAGCGCCAGCGACGCCAGGGACCCGGAAGGGATCCAGGAGGACGTGCTGGATATCCTCGATACTGAAACCTGGAACGACTATCTGAGCGCGGAGTTTCAGCAGGTCGAACGCACGGCATCCGGTTATATCGAAGTCATCGAGATGGGCGAAGTCGACTCTGAAGGTGCAATTGGCTATCACGACGCCATCAAGCACAGCGAGGGCGTTCCCCCGGGAAGCGCGCTCGTCGGCGGCGAAGTTGAGCTAGATGAAGACCACCCCGTCTGTGGCGCTTTGATTGATGGCTGGACCGGCGGCGCCGGAAGCTGGATCGAGGATGACGAAAACGACATGCTGGCTCCCGCCGGCGGCCTGTTCGGTAGCGGCTCCATCATCAACGTCCAGAAAGGGACGCTGCTGAGCTATGACGCGCTGGCACTGGACAACTGGACAACTGCAGTTACCCACACGGATCCGGGTGATCTCGCTCCGAACCTGAACCAGGGCACGACGAGCAGCTCGGTGTTCCTGTCTGGTTCACAGTCCGCGCAGCAGGTTAACTGGGGCGAGCCGTTTGAGGCTGTCAGTGCGACCATCATGCAGGACGCCATCATGAACGAGTACGTCACTGGTGGTGGCACTGCCTCGAACACCGAGTGGGTGGTTACATTCCCGACCAAGTCCTTTTATGCTGACAAGGCTCCGGAAGGCGACGCACTGAGCCCTCCCAATTTCTCAAACAGTATTCCGCCGTTCCTGGGCTACAATCAGTTCCAGTTCGGTTGGCGCCGTTGGGCTCCGTTCCTGGGCTGCGAAACCGTTTCGGATAGCATTTGGGACCGCGAAGAGAACGAGCCTACTGTGGATGAGCGAGGCCCAATCGTTTCGCCGCGTCCGCCGGAACAGCAGGCTCCAACGTTCCGTCTGTGTGGTGAAACCAACGTTGTCCGCTTTGGAGATGGCTCGCCGAGCACGACCGAAATCTTCGGTGAGCCGGCTGGTCTCATTCCGTCGCTGTTCCCGCGTTACACGAACATCGACAATGAGGCATTGGGCTACGATTCGGGCTGGGTGCAGTTTGACTTTGACAACGGTCAGGTCAGCCGGCCCGGTACCGATGCGAACACTCAAGAAACCGTTCGTTACGCAGGTCTTCCGGTCATGGGCTTCCAGGCCACGACGTACACCAACGGCACGTTGACCGATGACTCAGGTGATTCCGTTCGGGCCAACTATGGTGGTACGTACCGCCATCGGGGCACGAGGGACGTGACTGTAACGTCCGACTAAGACGTGATTTGCATCAAACTTCGGCAGCGTTAATGCCGATGAGTTGGCAAATTGTCTTGAAAGGGCCACCTACTGGGTGGCCCTTTTCTTTAGTTGGCGGTAACATTGCTTTAAGGAACTGGCTGTTACGATTGAGGTCCCAGTATTTACAGCAATACGGCAATATTTTTAGAAAATAAAAAAACGCGAAATTTCCTTCCTTTTACTCAGACACTGAGATAGGCCAGAGACGCACCAATGATTCCCAAAATTCTCCAGCACAAAGTTGCCTTAAGCGCATTGTTGGCAGTCGGCCTCGCAGTCACTGCTCAATCTGTATTTGGCCAGCAATTGATCGAATTTGTTGACGGGACTGGCCAGACCGTTGAAAGGATAGAATTGGCCGACGGAAGTGTAGTTAAATTGCAGTCCGGAGGTGACCTGAGAGCTGTGGCAAAATATCCCGACCGCATTGGCGAGCCTGAACTTTCAATACCAATTTTTATAACCGGAGACGACGCTGTAACTGTGGGCGATTCCATTCGTGTGATTTGGGCCGCTGAAGGAGCAAGTCAATGTGCGCCAACTTCGACCGACGTTCAATGGACAGCTCAGTCTAACCTCAACACATCAGGGTGGACCGATTACGTTGTCGAGCTGGAAACGGGTTCGCATAACCTCGGAATACGATGTGAAGACAATGACGCAAATTCAATAGTTGAAAATATATCGTTTTCAGTTGTACAGGATGACGGTGGCTCAGAGCCAGTCGAAGAGTCGCCTACAATTGACCAGTTCTATTCCAATGACAGCACCGTGACGGCTGGGGATAGCTTTACTCTAACGTGGCGTACATCAAATGCTACCAGTTGTTCGACCAGTGGTTACCTTGCATCGCAATGGTCAGTGAGTGATCCAACCTCTGGTAGTGCTACCCTGACGGTCCCGAACAGCGAGCCTGACGCCACCAAGACACTTACTTTGACATGCGAAAACCCAGCGGGTAGCGATACCTCAAGCGTCACAATAGCTATTAAGGCTGCAGAAGAAGACGATGGTGGCTCCGAAATCGTAGCTTGCACTGGAGACCGTGCCCCGCCAGCGGATTTCAAGCTTCAATCCAGAATTCTCTGTGATAAGTCAACGGGCACGTGCAAGAATCTGAGTTCCAGCTTCACGTCGTGGAAGTCACTGTTTAGTGACGCTTTTGCAAACGGTAATAAGGAAACGTTAAAGCTCAAGACCAACCGCTACGGGTCGCTGAAATTCAATAGCAGCGAAGCGTCTGAGATGGAAATCAGTACGATTTTTAACGGGACCTTTGCAGGCGCCAGTAAAGCGGGTTCAATAACCATTAGTATCTCAGAGTGCTCCGGCGACTTTAGTACAACTGTTGAAGACGAAGGCTGTATGCTTGGAAAACAATTGAATACTCCGCAGAACTTCAATTTCGACAGGTGTTCCTTGAAGCCGAATACGGACTATTACCTCAACTTTTTCTACGGTGTTAAGTATCAGGGTGACTTCTATTATGCAAATTGCTCTGAGTATACCGACGGTTGCCAGGTAACCTTTGACCCATAAAAGCTAGAGCACTAATGAACGCCCTCGCTCGGGGTTACCCTCTCCCCGGGCTAGGGCGTTTTCATTAACCTAAGATCGCTACTGTCCAGATGTTAAAACCAAAGGTTTCCTTGCGCGCAATGCCAAGTGCAGTCAGCGTTCCGGCCGATTTCCGTAAGCACGGAAAGGGCTTGAATAACAATTTTCTCTAAGCAGGTAAGCTATGCATCTTCTGAAAGCAGTTAATTTCCTTGTCATTTTTATCCTTGCATTGGTAAGCGAGTCAATTCAAGCACAAGACTCCGGCACAGGCTCGATTCATGAGCGTGAAGTCGTTCTGACGCAGGAATCGCCTGTTTTTGCCAAAAAAGGTAAAGCCGTTGTAACGCAAGCCGATTTGGATGCGTTCCTGAATAGGATCCCGGAGCCGGATCGTATCCCCTTTTTGATGAGTTCTGACCGCATCGGCAAGGCGCTAGATGAGCTGGTGCTCTCCCGACTGCTAGCGCAGGAAGCGATTCAAAGGGGCGCGCTCGAGGATGATGCGATTAATTCCCACCTTCTGCAGGCTGTGTACGTATATTTGGCTGAAAGACAAACGGAACATGTTTGGCAAGAGGCGAAATTGGACGACTATACTCAACTTGCTCGGGAACACTACAAGAAGAATCAGGAGCAATACCGGCAGTCTGTCGCTGCAGATTTTACTTACCTTGTTCTGGATACATCGAAAAGAAAGGTATCGGAGGCCAAGGAAATTGCAGATGACATATATGAACAATATGAGCAGGGGACTGAGTTCGATTCATTGGTGAAGAAACACTCGGCGGCCCCGGATCTATCGGAAAACAATGGCAAGCATCGAAAGGTGCCCAGGGATCAACTTGACTCTCTGTTTGCAACGGCACTTTTTAGCTTAGAGGAAGGTGAGGTCAGTCAGCCCGTTCGTACCGACTGGGGAATTACCTTGATGCGATTGGATAAAATGCATGAAGGTGGAGAACTTATCCCATTCGATGAAGTTAAAGAAGAGATTGTTGAAGTTGTAAGGCGAAAACATCGCCAGCGTGTTCACGACCGTTACCTTGGCCGTTTGGTGGGTCAGTCCTTACAATTGACTGATGGAGCCGCAAAGTCCCTGTTGGAGCGGTATGACGTTCCGGAGTCGGAAGAGTGGGACACGGTCATAGAGACCCTAAACAGTCGCAGCGAATAATGCGTGGTTAGTGAATCACAACCGGTAGCCGTCCAGGTCACCGGTATGTTTCCTTTGTTCAATTCTCTTGTCCGACGGGAAATTCGGTCGAGGTTCATCGGAAGCGCAAGCGGCTGGGTTTGGCTGATTCTCAATCCGCTGTTGTTGCTTGCGGTTTACTCCTTCGTTTTCGGCGTGATTTTCCAGGCCCGGGTTCCACCCGGCCTGGACATGCCCTTCGTCGCCTGGCTGGCCGTCGCCCTCTGGCCCTGGCTGATGTTCTCCGAGGGGGTGCTACGCGGCTCCCAGTCGATCCTCGAGCACGCCGCCCTGATATCCAAGGTTTCACTGCCCCGGGAATTACTGGTGCTCGCCTCGGTGTCGGCGGTCTTCCTGCTTCATCTGGCCGGCTACCTGGCCGTTTTTCTCGTGCTGATCGCCCTGGGCATCGACCTGAGCTGGTCAGGGCTCCCCAGGCTGCTGCTTGCCCTGATCAGCCTTTACATACTCACTACCGGACTGGCTCTGGGTTTGTCCGCCATCCAGGTTTACGTGCGCGACCTCGAGCAGGCCCTGCCGACGGTGTTCATGTTCTGGTTCTTTCTCACGCCGATCCTCTATGCGCCATCGCTCCTGCCAAGCGAACTCGCCGTCTGGCTGGATCTGAATCCGTTGACCTGGTGGATGGGCGAGATACGGGGCGGAATGCTGCATGCTGAGCCAGTACCCGGATGGCCGGCGCTGGTCATGTTTCTCGGCAGCCTCGCGGTGGCATGGGCCGGTCACCGCATCTTTCGTCGCCTGAGCCCGTACTTCGAGGATTTCCTGTGACTCGGCCGCTTCTGAGCCTGGCAAACGTTTCCAAGCGATACCCGCCGACCGTTCACTCGGCAGAGCGTTTTCGCGCCTTCTGGCAGCTTCTGTGGCGGGGTGAGGCTGAAGGCGGCACCCGCGTGATCGACGACGTCAGCTTCGAGGTCATTCCGGGAGAGTCCCTTGCCCTGATCGGGTCCAATGGCGCCGGAAAGTCCACATTACTGAAGATCATTACCGGTGTCCTGGCGCCGACGACCGGAAATATCGAGCAAAACGGCAGCGTGGCCGCGCTGCTGGAGCTGGGCGCCGGATTCGATCCCGAATACACCGGCCTGGAGAACCTGCGCATGAACGCGGCCTTTCTCGGGCTGTCGCGACGTCAGGTGGACGAGAGACTCGACGATATTCTGGCGTTTGCCGATATCGGCGAATCCGTTCACGAGCCGGTCAAGCACTACTCTTCCGGCATGGTCGTCCGATTGGGTTTCGCCGTGGTCGCCTCGGTCAAGCCGGATCTGCTGATTACCGATGAAGTCCTCGCCGTCGGTGACGAGAGTTTCCAGAAAAAGTGCATTCGCTGGATCGAGGGCTACCTGGCCGACGGCGGCACCATGCTGATGGTGTCCCACAGCATGTACCAGGTTCAGAAACTCTGTCGCCATGCGCTGTGGCTCGACGAAGGCCGAGTGGCCATGTACGGCGATGTTTTCGACGTAACCCAGTCCTATCTGGCCTGGCACGAGCGAAAGGATGCACAGGATGCCGGCAGCCGGGCGGGAAGCAACCCGGATGCCCCCTACCGCATTCAGTCCATGACGGTTGCCGAGCACGACACAAGCAATCCAATGCTGGCCGCAGGCGATTCCCTGGAGGTGCGGCTGGAACTGGTCGCGCCCGACGGCCGACCGCCGGAGGCCCTGTTCGGCATCGTTCGTGCCGACGGAACACCGGTTTACGGTGTGGCTACCGACCACGATGATATCGAGGCAACCCCGATTGGAGACCAATGCTGGGTCGTTATCCTGCGGTTTCCGGACTTGCCCCTGCTCCCCGGAGGCTACACCCTCCGTGCTCACGCCATGGACCCGGAAGGCCTGCGCGTGTGCGACACGATGGAACAGAGTTTCACCGTCACAGGCCGTAGCCGCGAACTCGGTCTCGTCCGGCTGCAGCACGAGTGGCGACAGCCGTGACCGCGATCGTCGTCCCGGTTTTCAATGCGCCCGAAGCAGTGCATCGCTGCCTGTCATCGCTGGCCGAAACGATTGAGACGCGACAGCCGGTGATCGTTATCGACGATGCATCCACTGACCCCGAAATACCGGACCTGCTCGACGAACAGCCCAGGAACTGGACGCGGGTCCGCAACGAAACTAATCTCGGCTTCGTCGCCAGCGCCAATCTGGGTATGACCCTGGCTGCGGGGCAGGACGTGATCCTCCTCAATGCGGATACCTGCGTGACATCGGGGTGGCTGGAGGCGATCGAGCGCTGTGCCCAATCCGACCCGACCATCGCGTCCGTGACGCCGCTGACCAACAATGGCGAGATCGCCTCGATCCCGGATTTCTGCCGGCCGAATCCCTGGCCGGCCTCGCCCGAGCGTTGGGCAAGAGCCTGCCGGGACGCCGGCCCGCCGGTCTACATCGATGTGCCCACCGCCGTGGGATTCTGCATGTACCTGCGACGGCAGGCCATCGACGCTATCGGCCTGTTCGACGAAGCGGCTTACGGCCGTGGCTATGGCGAGGAAAATGACTGGTGCATGCGCGCTGCCAGTGCGGGGTGGCGCCACGTGATCTGCGACGACGCCTTTGTTGCACACGAGGGCGGCGCCAGCTTCGGTCCCCTGGGTCTCAAGCCGGGTGGTGAGGCGATGGAGATCCTGCTCTCGCGATATCCCGACTACATGGACCGCGTAAGCGCTTTCATCGAGGCCGATCCGATGGCCGAGCGGCGGCAAAGGATTGTCGAAGCCTTTCGAAAATCCAACCCGTCGCAATAGTGTCGTCCCGGAAACGCCGAAGGCGTTATCCCGGGATCTCGTGCGGTGTGCCCGTTGCTCAGTAGCCAGTCGAAACGACAAAACGACACACAGACCACAGCCAACCGACCGGGTTAAACTGGCACCCGCGACCGATCAACGTTCGAAGAATGTCCGACCCCGAGCCCCTCGAATTCACCGGCGAGCGCTTCACGCCCGAGTGCGTGCGCGAAATGGCCTACGAGCACTGGCACCGATACGCCTGGGCGACCGAGCTGGTGGACGGTGCCGAAGTGCTTGACGCGGCCTGTGGCGAAGGCTACGGCAGCCGCCTGCTGGCGGCCAGGGCGAAGTCGGTCGTGGGCGTGGATATCGGCGAAGAGGCCGTGGCGCACGCGCGCGAACGGTACCGCGGCGACAATCTCCGGTTTGACCAGGCGGACGCCACCAGGCTGCCTTTCGGCGACGATAGCTTCGATGTCGTCGTGTCATTCGAAACACTCGAACATCTCGAGGCCCAGGAAACCCTGCTGGCCGAGTTTCGTCGCGTTCTGCGCCCCGACGGCTTCCTGATCATCTCCTCGCCCGATCGCAAGACCTACAGCGACGAGACCGGCTATGACAATCCCTTTCACGTACGCGAGCTTTACCGGGATGAACTCGAGTCGCTGATCTCCGCGACCTTTCCGGCCTATCGCCTGTATGGACAGAAGTTGATGTTCGTCTCCGCCCTGTGGGATCTGGGCAACGGCGGGGGGCGGCAGTTCCTGACCGATGATGACGGTAGCGTGGGTGTTGCGGACACGCCGGAATATCCGCCGTTGTACTACATCGTGGTGGCGGCCGCCGAGACCGCTTCGCTGCCGACGGTGCCGGGCCTGTCGCTCTATGGCGATCGCGGCGAATCGGTTTACCGACACTACGACGAAGAAGTGGCCAGGCATATTCGTGCCGGCCACCTTCTGGCCGAGCGCGAGGCGGAAATCGAACGCCTCCGGGCCCGGCTGGCCCGGCCGTGGTGGCGCAGGATTCTCGACCGATCATGACTGCTGCAGGTAGTGAGCTCTCGCGCGTTACCGCGGTGATCGTCAATTACAACTCCGGCCGCTGGCTGGCGCGTTGCATCGAGAATCTCCGCGGCCGCGGCGGCACCACGCCGGACGTGATCGTCATCGACAATGCGTCGGAGGACGGCAGTACCGATGTCCTGCCGGCCTTGCCCGCCATCACACTGCGGCGGGCCCACCGCAATCTCGGCTTCGGACGCGGGGTCAACCAGGCCCTGCGTTCGGTGCGCACCGACTACCTGCTGATCATCAACCCGGACTGCCTGCTGGTCCCGGCCTCCCTGGCCCGGCTGGTCGAGGAGCTGGATCGGAACCCCGACGTCGCCCTGGTCTCCGGGCGGGTGTTCGACATGCGCGGTGTCGAGCAGCGCGGCAGCCGCCGTCGCCTGCCAACCCGGCGCCAGGTCCTGTCCGAGGTCCTGCCATTCAGCCACGTCAACGGTATCGATCTGACGCATGAGCCGTCGCCGGACGAGCCCGCCGATGTCGAGGCTGTCTCGGGAGCCTGCATGCTGGTGCGCACCGCCGCCCTGGAACAGGTCGGCGGATTCGATCCGCGTTTCCATATGCACTTCGAGGATCTCGACATGATGGCGCGCCTGCGTGAGGCCGGTTGGCGTATTCGCCTGGTGCCGTCGGTCTTCGTGTCGCATGCCGGCGGGGTTTCCTCGCGTCGCCGGCCAGTGGCGGTCATGTGGGCCAAGCACAAGAGCCTGTGGCGTTACCTCAACAAGCACTGCAGTGACGACTGGACATGGTTCAGCCGTGCGATGTGGTGGCTGCTCATACACCTGCACGGGGTGATCATGACTCCCGTATACCTGGTGACGCAGCGATGAGTGAAGGCGCGATCATCCTGCTGCTCGGCGCCAGCGGGCCCGTTGGCCGTTGCTTCCTGGATCGTACGGCAGGCCAGAATGTCCGCGCCATCGCCATATCCCGCCGCGATCCGGCCAGGGCCTTGTCGCATGTGACCTGGCTGCAGCACGACCTCGAGCGTGGCCCGGCCGATGTGCGTGCAGGCACGCTGGTGAGCTTCGGGCCGCTCGCCCATGCACTGTCACAGGTCAAGCAGGGTATCGGTCTGGGTCGCGTGGTCGCGCTCAGTACCGCCGGTACGCTGTTCAAGAAACAATCCAGCGACCGGGCCGAGCGCCGGCAGATCGCTGCCCTGGCACAGTGCGAGGAAGCGCTGGCCGACACCTGCCGCGAGCGCGACATCGTGCTGACGCTGCTCAAGCCGACGATGATCTACGGGGGGCAGCTCGAGTCCGAAGTCGGCCGCACTGAAGAGTATGTCGATCGAAAGTCGATCATGCCTTTCGCCGGCCGCGGCCTGCGCGCCCCCGTGCACGCCGACGACCTGGCGCGATTGGCCGTCGAGTGCGTGATCTCCGGTCCGAAAAGCGCCGGTAGCTGGCTGCTGGCCGGCGGCGAGTCCCTCGCCTATCCCGACATGCTTCGCCGGCAGGCCGCCTCGGAAGGCCGCAGTGTTCGTCTTCTGCGTCTGCCCGCGTGGTTCATGAAACTCGGCACCCGGGCGGCCCATGTGGTCGGCCGGCTCAGGGGCATCAGGCCTGCCATGATCGAACGGCAGGCCATGGACCTGGTGGTCGATGACACTCCCGCGCGTGAGAGTCTGGGCTGGAATCCGCGGCCTTATCGCCCCTGATGCGGAAGGGTAAACTCACTTCATGAGCCTGTTGCCCCAACGGAGGCTGGGCGCGAGTACCCGGCGCATCTCGGCGATCGGTTTCGGCTGCGCGAGCTACTGGGCGCATCCGCGCTTCCCCGAGGAGCGCGCCCGATCGGTGCTCGAGCGCGCGCTGACGCTGGGGGTGAACTTCTACGATACCGGCGCCTCGTATGCGGGCGGTCTGGCGGAGCGACGACTCGGTCGCCTTGTGCGCGAGCTGGGCCTCGACCCGCATGAATTGCTGGTAGCAACGAAGATCGGCACGCTGATGGATGCCGGCGGGCGGCGAATCCGGGATTTCAGGCCGGATTCGATCGCCGACCAGCTGGCCGCAAGCCTCGACCGCCTGGGGATGGAACGGGTCGCACTGCTGCAGCTTCATGGCCCGCGGCCGGAAGAACTGACCGATGAACTGCTGTCGGCGCTCGAGCGCCAACGGCATCTCGGCAGGGTGGCCTTGCTGGGCGTTAATGGTTCCGACGCGTCCATCGCAAGAGCAATCGACAGCGGGATCTTCGACGTCGTCATGCCGTTCCTCTCGGTGCTCCGGCCGCAGGGGCGTCCCCTTGCGCGGGTTGCGGCGGCTGCCGATGTCGGCGTTGTCGCCGCCGAGCCGCTTGGGCGTATGCTGTTTGCGCCGCCGCTTCGCAAATGGCTGACCAGCGCCAGTGGCTTCTGGTACCTCGCCCGAGCGCTTGCGACGGGGCCGCGCACGTTCACTTCCGGACGCCAGTTGCGAAGAGCGCTCCGGGCGCCGGGCTGGAGTCCGGCCCAGCTGGCGCTCAACTGGGTCCTCGAACAGCCCGGCATTGCTTCCGCCGTGGTCGGTTCGACCAATCCGGAGCACCTTTCCGAACTTGCCCGGGTCGTTGAGCGCCCCATGCCAGAGCGGGTCTCGCGCGCCCTGGACGACCTGCTCGGTCACGGGGGTCCAGCGGCATGACGACACCCGGCGAGCAGGCAAGAATCGCCGTCGTCGTGCTCAACTACCACGGCGCCGAGGATACCGTCGCCTGCCTGGAATCCCTTGCGCAGCTCGACCCGTCGCCGGCCGAAGTCGTCGTCATCGACAATGCGTCGGCGGATGATTCGGTGGCTGTCATCCGGGAGGCATTTCCGGATGCCGAACTGGTGTGCAATCGCGAGAATCTCGGTTTCGGCGCAGGACAGAACGCCGTGCTCGGGCGACTGATCGCGGAAGGCTTCGACTGGGTCTGGCTCGTCAACAATGACCTGCGAGTGCGCTCCGATGCCCTGGCGCATCTGCTCGAGCATGCCGACCGCCATCCCGGGGCGGGCGTGATCGGCACCTGCATCCTCGATCTGGACCATCCCGGTGACGTGCTGGCCATCGGCGGCGGCACCGTCAACCACTGGCTGGGTCGTTCCTCCCATATTCGCCGTCGCGGCAGGCGGCCCGATTACATCACCGGTGCCAGCATGCTGCTCAACTGCCGGGCGCTCGAGGAAGTGGGGGTATTCGATGCCGGGTTTTTCATGTATTGGGAAGATGCGGACCTGTGCCGACGTCTCGAGGCAGCGGGCTGGTCCATCCAAGTGGCCGAGTCGGCCGTGGTATGGCACCGTCAGTCCGCCTCGGTAGGCGGCGAGGGTGCTCGCAAGGACCGGCTGATCAACGCATCGGCCGTAGGCTATTTCTCCCGCCACGGTCCCCTGGGCGGCTGGCCGGCGATCGTTTCGGGATCCTCGCTGAGAGTCGTCCGGCGGCTTGTGGCCGGGCGCTGGAGCGCGGCGCGAGCCGTCTGGCAGGGAACACTCGAAGGCTTGCGGCGCTTCAAGCGAAGCGGCTGAGCAACTCGCTGGTGGCCTGAGCGGTCCGTTGCCAGGAAAACGGTTTGCTCCGCGCCAGACCCTTCACGGAGATCTCTTCACGCAGCTGCGGGGATGCGAGGGCACGCCGGAGCTGAACGGCAATCGATGTACTCTCCAGTGGATCGACGGTAAGGCCCGCAGCACCGACAACTTCCCTGAAAACGGGGATGTCGCTGACGATGACCGGCGTGCCGCAGGCCATCGACTCCAACGGCGGCAGACCGAAGCCCTCGTAGAGCGAGACGCACAGGCTCCACTCGGCCCCGGCGTAGAGCCCGGGGAGGTCGCGGTCATCCACGTGCCCGAGTGCCACCACCCTGTCCGGCCAGCGGTTCGGCCCGGATTCGGCGAACACGCTCGAGGCGCCGGGCGCCCCGGCAATGACCAGAACGAGATCCTCATCCAGATCGGGCAGTGCCTGCTGCCATGCTTCAAGCAGGCGTGAAAGGTTCTTTCTCGGCTCGAGCGATCCCACGGCCAGTACGTAGCGCTGCCGGCCCGGAACCAGTCTGGAGCGCACCCGCTCGATCTCCCCTGGCTGCCCCGGCCTGAACCGGTCGCTGACGCCGTTGGCGATCACCGTGACGCGCTCGGCCTCGACGTCGCAGGTCGCCATGAGCCGCTTCTTCGTGAAATCCGAAATGGCGATCAGGTGCCTTGCCCGCCGCGCCAGCCGGGGCAGCATGAAGCGGTACCAGCGCGCGAACCGTCGGTTGAGCCACTCGGGGTGATCGAGCGGGATGACGTCGTGGACCGTGACAACCTGGTTGCGACAGGCCAGCGGTCCGGAGTGTACCGGCGACCAGAGTAACTGCCCCCGGCCAAGCCGGACCGGCAGCACACACTGCTCCCACGCATGACCGGCGATACCCCGGGCCACGATGGACGCCGGGGCAACCCGCTTGGGCGGTGTGCCGGGCCAGGCGGCCAGCACCTCGGAGACGTAGCGCTGAACACCGGTTGGCGGGCCGTGCAGGACGCGGGTATTGACCAGCATGCCGGTGCGCTCGCTGGACCAGGCTCAGGTCTTGAGCCGCTTGTACTTCAACCGATGCGGGCCGGCCTGGTCCCCGCGCCTTTTCTTGAGGTCTTTTTCGTAGTCGGTGAAGTTGCCCTCGAACCATTCGACGTGCGAGTCGCCCTCGAAGGCCAGTACATGGGTGGCGATGCGGTCAAGGAACCAGCGGTCATGCGAGGTGACCAGCACGCAGCCGGGGAAGGCCAGCAGGGCTTCTTCCAGGGCGCGCAGGGTCTCGACGTCGAGGTCGTTGGTCGGTTCGTCGAGCATGAGTACGTTGGCGCCGGAGTGCAGCACCTTGGCCAGGTGGACGCGGTTGCGCTCGCCGCCCGAGAGTTGGCCGATGCGCTTTTGCTGCTCGGCCCCCTTGAAGTTGAAGCGGCTGGCGTAGGCGCGGGCCGGGATGCGGTAGTTGCCGACGTGGATCTCGTCGGCGCCGTTCGAGATTTCCTCCCAGACCTGGCGGTCGTCCTTGAGGCTGTCGCGCTTCTGATCGACATACCCCAGCTCGACGGTTTCGCCGACCTCGATCGTGCCTCGGTCGGGCTCTTCCTGGCCGGAAATCATGCGGAACAGCGTGGTCTTGCCGGCGCCGTTGCCGCCGATGATGCCGACAATCGCGCCCGGCGGCACCTTGAAACTCAGGTCTTCGATCAGCAGGCGGTCGTCGTAGCCCTTGTAGAGGCCGTCGACTTCGATCACCTTGTCGCCCAGGCGTGGGCCCGGCGGAATGTAGATCTGCTGTGTTTCGTTGCGTTTCTGGACCTCTTTCGAATTGAGCTCCTCGAACTGCTTCAGGCGGGCCTTGGACTTGGCCTGGCGGCCTTTCTGGTTGGAGCGCACCCATTCGAGCTCGTGCTTGATCTCCTTCTGGCGGGCCTGCTCCTGTTTTTCCTCCACGGCCAGGCGCGCTTCCTTCTGCTCCAGCCAGGCCGAGTAGTTGCCCTCGAACGGAATGCCGTGGCCGCGGTCCATCTCGAGGATCCAGCCGGCCACGTTGTCGAGGAAGTAGCGGTCATGGGTCACGGCCATGACGGTGCCGGAAAACTCGTCGAGATAGCGCTCAAGCCAAGCTACCGACTCGGCGTCGAGATGGTTGGTGGGCTCGTCGAGCAGCAGCATGTCGGGCTTCGACAGCAGCAGGCGGCACAGGGCCACGCGGCGGCGTTCGCCGCCGGAGAGCAGCTCGATCTTCGAATCCCATTCGGGCAGGCGCAGGGCGTCCGCGGCGACTTCCAGGGTACGCTCGATTTCCCAGCCGCCGGCCGAGTCGATCTTGTCCTGCAGCTCGGCCTGCTCGGCCAGCAGATCGGTCATCTCGTCGTCGCTCATCGGCTCGGCGAACTTTTCCGAGATCTCCTCGAAGCGCACCAGCATGTCGCGCAATTCGCCCACGCCGTCCATCACGGCCTCGCGCACGGTCTGGTCTTCGGGCAGCTCCGGTTCCTGCGGCAGGTAGCCGATGCGAATACCCGGCTGCGGTCGCGCCTCGCCGTCGAATTCCTTGTCGACGCCGGCCATGATGCGCAGCACGGTGGACTTGCCCGCACCGTTGAGACCGAGCACGCCGATCTTGGCGCCAGGGAAAAACGACAGGGACACGTCCTTGATCAGGGTGCGGTTGGGCGGCACCACCTTGGAGACGCGGTGCATGGTGTAGACGTACTGGGCCATGGGTGCTTGAGCTGGTTGCTTGCCAGTGGGTGGATGTGGGGGCGAGTGTAGCGGATTGCCAGAAGGTAGGGAGTGTGAAGTGTTCAGTGTGAAGTGTGAAGGTGGGGCGTGGAATTCCTTCACACTTTACACTTCACACTTTACACTCGAGACTCCTTCCCATGAACGAAGCCTCTCCGATGCGAATTCTGGTCACGGGTGGTGGTGGATTTCTGGGCCAGGCGATCGTCCGGCAACTCGTCGATCGCGGCGACTCGGTGTCCACCATCAACCGCTCGGACTATCCGGAGCTGGCGGAGCTGGGCGTGACTTGTCATCGCGGCGATATTGCCGATCGCGAAGCGGTGATGGCGGCCGTTGATGGCGTGGACGCGGTGATTCATGTCGCCGCCAAGGCGGGGCCGGGGCTGTATGCGCCGGATTTCGTGGCGGCCAACGTGGTGGGAACCGGCAATGTCATCGACGCCTGTCGACATCACGGTGTCCGCTACCTCGTGCATACGTCTTCGCCCAGCGTTGTTCACGCCGGCGAGGATATCGACGGCGGCGACGAGTCGCTGCCTTATCCGGATCATTTCCCGGCACCGTATCCGGCCACCAAGGCGGAAGCCGAGCGCCTGGCCCTGGCCGCCAGTGGCGCCGACCTGAAGGTATGCGCGCTGCGCCCCCACCTGATCTGGGGCCCGGGTGACAACCAGTTGCTGCCGCGCCTGATCGAGAAGAACCGCGCCGGTCGGCTCAAGCTGCCCGCCCCGGAGAAACTGATCGACACGGTCTATATCGACAACGCCGCCCGGGCACATGTGCTGGCGCTGGACAATCTCTCCGGCCCGGGCACGGCGGCCGGCAAGGCCTACTTCATCTCCAACGGTGAGCCGAAACCGGTCGGCGAGATGCTGTCGATGATGCTCGAGGCCGCCGGCGAGACCCCGCAGCTCGACCGGGTGTCGTTGCGAATCGCCATGGTTGCGGCGACCCTCGTGGAGTGGTGGTGGCGTGCCACGCGCCGACGCAGCGATCCGCCACTGTCGCGATTCGTCGTCGAACACCTGGCCACGGCGCACTGGTTCGATATCTCGGCGGCGAAGCGGGACCTGGGCTATGAAGCGACAATCAGTATCGAGGAAGGGCTGCGAAAGCTTTCAGGCTCATAAACCGCGGCGTCGCGCCCAGTTGTTGATGCGCTCGATGCGCGATCGCCGCACCAGGTGACGGTCGAGTTCGTCAACGCGGTCGTAGCTGCCGTACTTGAGCTTGACCCAGCCGTTGAGGTCGATCTGGCGCAGGTAGTCGAACAGCCAGTGATTGAACGGGTGCCAGCCGGGCTTGCGAACCAGGGCCGTACCCAGGTCGATGATGACCGGTCGCCCGTCGCTGGCGACCAGGACATTCTGACGGCTCTTGAGGTCGCCGTGGGCCACGCCGCGCTCGTGCATGGCCTTGATGGTCTGCCTGAGTTGGTCGAAGAATCGTTCCGGGTCGGCGGGTCTGGCGTGGCGGAGCAGGGCGCCGTCGACGTATTCGATGGCCAGGTGACAGCCGCCGAACAGCCCCAGGCAGCGCGGAAAGCCCTCGAGACCCTCGATCCGGCGATAGGCCCGGTACTCGCGCCTGAGCGAGAAACGGCGTGCATGCCAGGCGATACCGTGGCCGCGCGGGGTCTTGACGGCCAGGTCGATATCGCCGGTTTGCACCCGCACGATCGTGCCCTGGTTGCTTTCGGCGATCACCGGCCAACGCCTGGGTGTGAAACCCTCGAACAGCGTTTCGAGGTCTGTAGATTCGTGTGCGGCCAACGGCATACGCCAATCATAGCGGATTGGAAGGAGCTTTCAGGCGGTCTCCCAACACCGCATAATGTGCGGCCGGGGGCTCGAAAACCGCGTTCGCCACCCCCACAATACGCATCACCACAGGATTCCGACGGGGATTTGGAACAATGCCGATTTACGAATACCGCTGCAAGTCGTGCGGGCACGAACTGGAAAAACTTCAGAAGATTGCCGACCTGCCCCTGGTCGACTGCCCCGAATGCGGTCGTCCCGAGCTGACCAAGCTGATTTCCGCCGCCGGCTTCCGGCTCAAGGGCGGCGGCTGGTACGAGACCGATTTCAAGAAAGACAACAAGCGCAACCTGGCCGGTGACGCCAAGAAGGAATCGAAGCCGGAAGGGAAGTCGGGAGCAAAGGACAAGAAGGACGACAAGAAATCGACCTCATCCGGTTCCGACAAGGGCGGCAGCGCCGGCAGCTCCTCGTCCGGGCAGGCGGCCTGACCGATGCGTTCTCATTATTGCGGAGAAGTCACCGAAGCGCTCGACGGCCAGCAAGTCACGGTCTGCGGCTGGGTCAATCGCGCCCGTGACCTGGGCGGGCTGATTTTCATCGGTTTGCGCGACCACGCCGGTGTTCTGCAGGTCGTGGTCGAGCCCGACAACAAGCCCGCCTTTGCCGAGGCCGAGAAGCTGCGCAATGAATTCTGCGTACGCTTGACCGGCACGGTACGCATGCGCCCGGAAAGCCAGTGGAACCCGGACATGTCCACCGGCAAGGTCGAGGTGGTGGCCGACTCGCTGGAGATTCTCAGCGCCGCAGCGCCACTGCCGCTGCTGATGAACGACGAGGACGGCGAGGAAGTGCGCCTGAAGTACCGCTTTCTCGATCTCAGGCGCCCGCGCCTGCAGCGCAATCTGCGCCTGCGCTCGAAGCTGACCGGTGCGATCCGGCAGTTTCTCGACGCGCGCGATTTCGTCGATGCCGAAACCCCGATTCTGACGCGAGCCACCCCCGAGGGCGCGCGCGACTACCTGGTACCCAGTCGCGTGCATCCGGGCAGCTTTTTCGCCCTGCCGCAGTCGCCGCAGATCTTCAAGCAGATCCTGATGATGACCGGGCTGGATCGCTATTACCAGATCGCGCGTTGCTTCCGCGACGAGGACTTGCGCGCCGACCGCCAGCCCGAATTCACCCAGCTCGACATGGAGATGGCCTTCGTCGAGGAGGCCGACGTGCAGGGCACCGCGGAGCAGCTGATTCGGCGGGTGTTCAAGGATGTGCTCGATGTCGACCTGCCCGACCCATTCCCGCGCATGACGTATGCCGAGGCGATGCGCCGCTACGGCTCCGACAAGCCGGACCTGCGTGTCGATCTCGAGCTGGTCACCATCTGCGAGCACGTGCGCCACGTCGAGTTCAAGGTCTTCTCCGGCCCGGCCAACGATCCGGCCTCGCGCGTGGCCGCGCTGCGAGTGCCCGGCGGTGCTGAACTCACGCGCAAGCAGATCGACGGCTATACCGATTTCGTCGGTCGATACGGCGCCAAGGGCCTGGCCTGGATGAAGGTCAACGATGCCGCCACCGGCCTCGAAGGCGTGCAGTCGCCGGTGGCGAAGTTTCTCGACGAGCAGGCGGTGGCGGGCATCCTGGCCGAAACCGGCGCGCAGGACGGCGATATCCTGTTCTTCGGCGCCGGCGAGAAAGCCACGGTCAGCACCTTCCTGGGCGCGCTGCGCCTGCAGGTGGCAAAGGATCTCGACCTGGTGCAGGAAGGCTGGAAGCCCTTGTGGGTGGTCGACTTTCCGATGTTCGAATACGACGACGAGGACGGCCGCTACTACGCGCTGCACCATCCCTTCACCGCGCCGGCGGTCAATGACGGTGACGCGCTCAAGGCCGACCCGGCCAACGCGCTCTCGCGTGCCTACGACATGGTGCTCAACGGCTCTGAGATCGGCGGCGGTTCGATCCGTATCCACGACCCGAAGCTGCAGCAGGCCGCTTTCGACGTGCTCGGTATTGACGAGACGGAAGCGAAGGCGCGTTTCGGCTTCCTGCTCGAAGCGCTCAAGTACGGCTGCCCGCCGCACGGCGGCATCGCCTTCGGCATCGACCGCATCGCCGCGCTCATGGCCGGCGAGGACTCCATCCGCGAAGTCATCGCCTTCCCCAAGACCGCCAATGCCTCATGCCTGATGACCGGGGCGCCGGCTGCCGTAGAAGCCGAGCAGCTCGAGGAGCTGAAACTGAATCTGCAGCCTCCCGAAAAGAAAAATCTTTGAAACGCGAAGCAGCAAAGCAGCAAAGGGCGCGAAGTGAAGTTCAATAATTTCTTTGCGTTCTTTGCTGCTTCGCGTCTTTGCGTTTTAGAGGTTTTGATTTTTGTTGGCACAGATCCAGCTGACGCCACCAGGCGAGAGGCATTGTGACGAGATCCGTAGTACTCGTTCACGGCCTCTGGTGGGGCCCCTGGTGCATGAGCCTGATCGGTCGGCGGCTGAGGCGGAGCGGTTTTGGTGTTCACGCCTTCGGCTATCCCACCATGCGCCGATCGCTGCCGGCCAACGCGGCGGCGCTGCGGGATTTCGTTGCCGGTCTGGATACCGATCGGGTCGACCTGGTCGGTCATTCCCTTGGTGGTCTGGTCATCCTGCGCATGCTCGACGAGTATTCAGCCGTGCCCCCCGGAAGGGTTGTCCTGCTGGGTTCGCCCGTCAATGGATCGGAAGTGGGCCGCAAGGTTGCCGACAGGCGCCTGTTCAAGCCGCTGGTTGGCCAGGCCAGGTCAGCGTTGGAAAACGGCTTCTCGCACGCGCCGCCCGGGCGGGAGACGGGCGTGATCGCGGGAAACCGCTCAATCGGCGTGGGTCGGATTGTCGGCGGCCTGGAAGGGCCCAACGACGGCACCGTCAGCGTCTCGGAATGCCGCCTCGAGGGGGCGGCGGAGTGCATACTGCCGGTCACGCACACGGGACTGGTGACGGCACCTTCGGTGTCTAGGGCCGTAGTGAGCTTTCTGGAGTCGGGAAGCTTCGAGAAGTAGACGACGCTCAAATTCGAAATTCGAAGCACCAAATCCGAAACAAGCACCAAACTCGAAATTCGAAACGGCTGCCTTCGATCAGTTTCGGATTTTAAATTTCGGATTTGTTTCGAGTTTGGTGCTTCGTGCTTCGAATTTCGCGCGCCGTATGGCGCGCGTTACCGCCACGGGTTGCAGGCATACCCGGCCAGGTTGATCAGCCGCTCGGCTTCGAAGGAACCGGTTCCCAGGCCGCCCTCGTTGAAGTTGTAGCCGATAAGCAGGCGATTGCAGTCCAGGACTTCGAGGGTCATGGTGCCGATCGGATCTATATCCACGTCGTCCTCGTCGTAACTGCCGGGCGGGCTGGTAATGAATTGACCGCCCGAGAGTTCCAGCATGTCGAGGGTGATGATGTCGAAGCCGGGCTCTAGGTTGGCCTCCGAGCCGATGACCCAGAAGGGCGCACCGTTGATGTAGGTAAAGAACAGCACGGAGACCGAGTTGGTGTCGGGGCCGTCCGGGTTGTAGACCTCGCCGACCTGCAGCACGACGCCGCTGAAAGGTCGGCCTTCTACCTCGTACTGACCCGACATGCGACCGTGCAGAATGGGGAATTCCGTTTGAGTCGGATCGAACTGCGGGTCGTACTCGAGGATCGTGTACAGTCGAAAATCATCCAGCGGATCCGTTCGGGCGTAGTCGCCCCAGAAAAGCTCCAGGGTGAATTCATCGTTGTATTCGGTCGGCCCGAACGTCGTGTCGTTATCCGGGTTGAGCGGGAACGGATCGACGCCGAGCATGTAGGTTGTCTCGCCCACCAGCTCGTTGCCCGACGCGCCCACGCTGCCGACCGCCGGATGCTGGATCAGCTGCGCCTGGTGGCCGGGCAGGTCGACCTCGCCGGCCTCGGCGAACACTCGCGGCACCAGGACCGGGCCCCCGCTCAGCTTCTCCAGCCGCACCATCACGACCGAAAAGCCGTCGTCGTGACAGCCCCTACGCCAGATCTGCACGCGCACCTGCGCCGCCGCCGCGCCTTCCTCGACCGAAGGCACGGACACGTCCTCGTCATACAGTTCGTTCTGGGCGGACGCCGAGTCCTGCGGCAGCGAGACCGCCACGCAGCCGGGCGGGAAGGGCGATTGCAGGTCGGTCAGCACATTGATTTCACCTGTCGCGGCGGCACGGCCGGCAAGCAGGAAGGTCAGGGCAAGCAGCAGGTAGCGCATGGTTCGACGATTCCGTGACATGTACCGATCATTCTAGCGCCGGTTTCTGACCAGTGGCTGAACAAGCTTCGGGTTCGCCCCGTGTCGTCCCGGCCCACGAGCCGGGACCTCGCACGCGGAGTCCTGCACGGCTCAAGCTCAGTGCTCGCCGATGGGTGCGAGGTCCCGGATAACTGCTATCGCAGCTTCCGGGACGACGGTGATGTTGTCTCGGGCGCTTCCGGTGGATCATAGACTCAAGAAACCGGAAGCCATTCAGTTAAAATAGCGGCTTAGCCAGAATTTAGGAGGCACGCGACGCATGGCCGGTCACAGTAAATGGGCCAATATCCAGCACCGCAAGAAGGCGCAGGACGCCAAGCGGGGCAAGATCTTTACCCGGCTGATCCGCGAGATCTCGGTCGCAGCGCGCGAAGGCGGCGGGGATCCTGACAGCAACCCGCGGCTGAGGCTGGCCATCGACAAGGCCAATGGCGCCAACGTGCCCAAGGACAACATCGAGCGCGCCATCAAGAAGGCCACCGGTGATCTCGAAGGTGCCTCCTACGAGGAGCTGCGCTATGAAGGCTATGCGCCGGGCGGCGTCGCGGTTATGGTCGACTGCCTGACCGACAACCGCAACCGCACAGTCTCGGAAGTGCGCCATGCCTTCAACAAGCACGGCGGCAACCTGGGCACCGACGGCTCGGTGGCCTTCCAGTTCGAGAAAAAGGGCGTGATCACTTTCGCGCCGGGTACCGGCGAAGACAAGGTGATGGAGGCCGCCCTCGAAGCCGGTGCTGAGGACATCGTCACCGACGAGGACGGCTCGATCGAGGTGCTGACTGAACCCGAGGAATTCGAGACTGTTCGCGACGGCTTCCGGGCGGCGGGACTGGAGTTCGAGGAGGCCGAGGTGACCGAGCGCGCCAACAACCTTATCGAGTGCGATGTCGAGACCGGCCGGAAGGTGCTCAATTTCCTCGATGTGCTCGAAGACCTCGACGACACGCAGAACGTCTGGTCGAACGCGGATATTCCGGCGGAAGCCTATGAGTAAGGTTTCAGGTTTCAGGTTTCGGGTTTCAGGGGGTCTGGCAGACTGCGCCGGTCCGCGATGAGAATTCTGGGTCTCGATCCGGGCTCGCGGCGCACCGGTGTGGGCATCATCGAGGGCGAGAAGCTTATCCACGCCGAGGTCATCCGTCTGGGTGACGGCCCCATGCCGGAACGCCTGGGCCTGATCTTCACCGAAATCCAGCGTTTGATTGCCGACCACGGGCCCACGGTGGCGGCCGTGGAGACGGTCTTCATGAGCCGCAACGCGCAGTCGGCGATCAAGCTCGGCCAGGCGCGCGGGGCGGCGATCTGCGCGGCCGTCGGCGCCGGGCTCGAAGTCCACGAGTATGCGCCCAGGGCGATCAAGCAGGCCATCGTCGGCCGCGGCGGGGCGGGCAAGGAACAGATCCAGCACATGACCCGCGTGCTGCTGAAGATCGAGTCCGACCTCGGCGAGGATGCGCACGATGCACTGGCCGCCGCGCTGTGCCATCATCACACCGCACAGACAGCCAGCCGACTGCCGCCGGGAGTGGTATTGCGATGATCGTCCGCCTATCGGGAACTCTCGTCTCACGCCAGCCGCCGGCGCTGGTCATTGATGTCGCGGGCGTCGGCTATGAAGTCGAGGCTCCGCTCAATGTCTTCGATCGCCTGCCGGGCGACGGCGAGCAAGTGACGATCCTCACGCACCTGGTCGTCAAGGAAGACGCCCACACCCTCTACGGGTTTCTCGCCGAGGCCGACCGCAAGCTCTTTCGCGAATTGCTCAAGGTCTCCGGAATCGGGCCGCGCCTGGCACTGGCCATCCTGTCGGGTGTCAGCGGCGATGACTTCTCCCTGATGGTCGAGTCGGGCGACAGCCAGGCCCTGACCCGGCTGCCCGGCATCGGCAAGAAGACCGCCGAACGGTTGATTCTCGAAATGCGCGGCAAGGTCTCCGACCTGGGCGACGCGACGGGCTCGTCCGGCGGTGCGCTCAGCGCCGACGCGGAAGCACGCGAGGCCCTGACCGCGCTGGGATACTCGTCCTCCGAGGCGCTGAAGATGGTTCGGGCCGTGGCGGACAAGGATCTGTCGGCGGAGGCCCTGATCCGCAACGCACTCAAGAAGAAGATGCAGGGTTAGTGGACTAATGGACGAAGAACGCCTGGTCACCGCCGAAGTCGACCGCGATGAGGCCCGCATCGAGGCGAGCCTGCGTCCCGACCGCCTGGGCGAGTACATCGGCCAGGCGGCCATGAAGGAGCGCCTGGGCATTTACCTGGAATCGGCCCGGGGGCGTCACGAGGCGCTCGACCATGTGCTGATCTTCGGCCCGCCTGGCCTGGGCAAGACCACCCTGGCGCACGTCATCGCCCACGAGATGGGCGTCAACGTCCGCCAGACCTCGGGGCCCGTACTCGAACGCGCTGGCGACCTGGCCGCACTGCTGACCAATCTCGAGCCGGGCGATGTGTTGTTCGTCGACGAGATCCACCGCTTGAGCCCCGTTGTCGAGGAGGTGCTCTACCCGGCGATGGAGGACTACCGCATCGACATCATTATCGGCGAGGGTCCGGCGGCGCGCTCGATTCAGCTCGACCTGCCGCGCTTCACCCTGGTGGGCGCCACGACCCGCGCCGGCCTGCTGACCTCGCCGCTGCGCGATCGCTTCGGCATCGTCGAGCGGCTCGAATTCTATGCGCCCGATGAGCTGGCCGAGATCGTGACCCGCTCGGCCGGCATCCTCGATATCGAGACCGACCGCGAGGGCGCCCTGGAGATCGCCCGCCGCTCGCGCGGCACCCCGAGAATCGCCAACCGCCTGCTCCGGCGCGTGCGCGATTTCGCCCAGGTGCGCGCCGACGGCCGCATCGTCGAGGACGTTGCCGGCGAGGCCCTGGAAATGATGCAGGTCGACGCACGCGGCTTCGATGCGATGGACCGCAAACTGCTCCAGAAGCTGGTCGAGGACTTTGGCGGCGGGCCGGTGGGCGTCGAGAGCCTGGCGGCGGCGCTGTCGGAAGAGCGCGGCACCATCGAGGACGTCATCGAGCCCTACCTGATCCAACAGGGGTTCTTGATGCGCACGGCCCGCGGCCGCATGGCGACGGCGGCGACCTGGAAACATTTCGGGCTCAATCCCCCTGACAAGCCCGAAGACCTCTTCAGCGATCGCTCCGAGACATGATCGAACCCTTCCGCTACCGCGTCTACTGGGAAGATACGGACGCCGGCGGCGTGGTCTACCATGCCCGCTACCTGGCCTTTTTCGAGCGTGCCCGCTCCGACTGGCTGCTGGCCATGGGATTTCCCCAGGTGCCCATGCGGCAGGAACAAAACCGCCTGTTCGTGGTGCGCCGGGTCGACACCCGATTCATTGCACCGGGGCGGCTCGAAGATGAACTCGAGATCACGATTAGCGTCGAACATGTTCGAGCGGCGTCGCTGACCTTCAATCAACGCATGGTTCGTGCGGCCGACGGTGAGTTGCTGGCCACGGCGCGAGTGGACGCCGCCTGCCTGGCCGCCGATCGCTTCGTTCCGGCGCGCATGCCCGAAGCGCTGCGTGCGGTCATTCAAGCACAACAACAGAAACAGGAATCGCAATGAACGGCGAGTTGCAAGTCTGGGAACTGATCCGTGAAGCCAGCCTGCTGGTCCAGTTCGTGATGGCGCTGCTGGTGGCCGCCTCGGTGACCTCGTGGATGGTCATCTTCCGCAAGCGCCAGATGCTGGCCAGGGCCGAATCGCGCTCGCGCAAGTTCGAGGAGAAGTTCTGGTCGGGTGCCGATCTCAACAAGCTCTACGACGCCGTTGCGGGCAGCCGTGAGCCGCGCGAGGGGCTCGAGGCGATGTTCGAGTCCGGTTTTCGCGAATTCACCCGGCAGCGCGAGGACGGCCGGCTCGATGCCGATGCGCTGACCAACGGCGCCCAGCGCGCCATGCGCGTGACGCTCACCCGCGAGATGGACCGCCTCGAGCACCGCCTGAGCTTCCTGGCCACGGTCGGTTCCGTCAGTCCCTACGTCGGCCTGTTCGGCACGGTCTGGGGCATCATGAATTCCTTCCGCGGCCTGGCCGGATCGCAGCAGGCAACCATCGCGATGGTCGCCCCCGGCATTTCCGAGGCGCTGATCGCCACCGCCATGGGCCTGTTCGCCGCCATTCCGGCGGTGGTCGCCTTCAACAAGTTCTCCAACCAGGTCGAGCGCCTGGAAGTGCACTACGACAACTTCAAGGAAGAGTTCGCGTCGATCCTCAACCGGCAGGCGCGGCGACTGCAGGAAAAGGGCTGACAAAGGTTCTTATTGACTATGTCTGACCAACCCTATATCCGCCGGCGGCGCAAGCGCATGTCGGAAATCAACGTCGTGCCCTACATCGACGTGATGCTGGTGCTGCTCATTATCTTCATGGTCACCGCGCCGCTGATGAACCTGGGCGTCGAAGTGGAGCTGCCCAGCGGCTCGGCCGAGCCGCTGACCGACCAGGGCGACCCGCTGATGGTCACCGTCACCGCCGAGGGCGACCTCTACCTGGATACAGGCGACGCCGCCGAGCTGGTCGACTCCGAAACCCTGGTCGAGACCGTCAGTGCCATCGTCGCCCGCAACCCGCAGCTGCAGGTCACCGTTACCGGCGACAAGAGCGTCGATTACCAGCACATCTACGGCGCCATGGTCCTGCTGCAACGCGCCGGCGTCGCCTCCGTCGGCCTGGTGGGCGATCCTGAGCCCGAATCCGAATAAGAACCTCAGATGAACGCAATGGGCCGCAGATGATCTTTGCATTGAATTCGCGGGAGTGCCGCCCGTGACGGATTCTCGTTTCAATGACGCCGCTGTCTCGGAAGCCGGACTTTCTCGTTTTCTGTGTTCATCTGTGTTCATCTGTGGACAGATTTCTTTTTGAATCGACCGATGCTCTCTCCCCAACGAAAACAGGCAATCAAGGACGGACTGGCGGCCTTCGGGCTGGCGGTCGCCGTGCACCTGGGTTTCGTGTTGATCCTCGTCGTCGGTACCTGGCAATGGGAGCCTTTCGAGCACAAACCCGTGCCGGTCCGGGTCACCCTGGTCGACCAGGGGCCCATTGTCGAGCAGCGTCGGGAAGAAGAGCAGGAGGCCGAAGCCGAGCGTCAGCGCCGTGAGGAAGAAGCCGAGCAGCAGCGCCAGGCCGAAATCGAACGCCAGGAAGAGGCCGAGCGCCAGCGCCAGGCCGAGCTGGAGCAGCAGCGCGAGGAAGAGGCGGCCGAGCGGCGCCGCCAGGAGCAGCTCGAGCAGGAGCGCAGGGAAGAAGAACGACGCCGGGAGGAAGAGGCCGAGCGCCGCCGCCAGGAGGACGAGGAAGCCCGACAGCAGGCCGAGGAAGAACAACGCCAACTCGAGCGCGAGCGTCGCGAGCGCGAGGAAGCCCGCGAGCGAGAGATGGAGGAACTTCGACGCCAGCGCGAACAGGCCCAGCGCGAGCGCGAGGAGCAGCAGCGCCGCCTGGACGAACTGTCCGAGCGCCGAGCGCGCGAAGCCGAGGAGCAGGCGGCCGAGGAAGAGGCCGAGCGCCTGCGGCTGGCCCAGGAAGAGGCTGCGGCCGATGCCCGGCGTGCCACGCTGCGCGAGGAGTACATTGCTACCTTGCGCGAGCTGGTGCGCCGAAACTGGCTCCGCCCGCCGACGGCCCAATCGGGTCTTCGCTGCAATGTGCGCGTACTACAGGCACCCAACGGCGGCATTATTGATGCAACAATCGTGTCGCCGTGCAATGCTGATGATGCAACGCGACGGTCGATCATCGCCGCAGTCAATCGAGTCGGGGATTTCCCCACCCAAGGATATGAAGATGTTTTCGAGCGCCAGATTACTTTTGAGTTCTATTACGACGGTTAGCCTCTTTCTTGCGGCGCTGCTGGTTTCCGCCCCGGCGGCGGCCGAACTGCGGATCGAGATCGTCGACGGTGTCGAAGGCGCCATGCCGATCGCCGTCGCGCCGTTTGCCTGGAATGCCGACATGCCCGAACCGGAAGCCGGGGTGGCCGAAATCGTCAGCGCCGACCTGCATCGTTCCGGCCTGTTCGATCCGATGGACGAAGAGGACATGGTCGATCGCCCGTCGGAGCCGACCGAAGTGCGTTTCGGTACCTGGCGCCTGCTTAAGGTCGATCACCTGGTCATCGGTTCGGTGCGCGAGACGAACGACGGCATGGGCTACGAAATCGAGTACCACCTGCTCGACGTGCATTCCGGAAGGATCCTGCTTTCCCAGTCGATGACCGTCGGCCTGGGCGACCTGCGCTTCGGCGCCCATCGCGTCGCCGACGCCGTCTACGAGGAACTGATGGGCGTGCCCGGCGCGTTCGCCACGCGCATTGCCTATGTGGCGGTGCGCGGCAGTGGCGAAGATGAGATGTTCGAACTGGTCGTGGCCGATGCCGATGGGCACAACCCCCAGACGGTGGTGCGCAACAGCCAGCCGATCATGTCGCCGACCTGGTCGCCGGATGCGCGCAAGGTCGCCTACGTTTCCTTCGCCACCGGCCGTTCGCAGGTAATCGTCCAGAATCTCTACACCGGTCAGAATCGCGTGGTCAGTACAAGCAAGGGCATCAACGGCGCGCCGGCCTTCTCGCCCGATGGCCGCAAGCTGGCGGTCAGCCTGTCGCGCTCCGGCAGCCCCGAGATTTGGCTGATCGACCTCGAGAACGGTCAGAGCGAGCAACTGACGCACCACTGGTCGATCAACACCGAGCCGGCGTTTTCGCCCGACGGAGAGCACATCTATTTCACCTCCGACCGTGCCGGCCGTCCGCAGATTTACGTCATGGATATCGCCGGCGGCGATCCCGAGCGGGTCACCTGGGAAGGTCGTTACAACGCGCATGCCAGCTTCGGTCTCGAGGAGCGCTACATGGCGGTCATTTACAGCGAAGGCAACGAGGATTATCGGATTGCAATCCATGATCGCGAAACGGAGCGTTTGCGTGTATTATCTGACGGTCGGCTTGACGAATCGCCAAGCTTTGCGCCTAACGGCAGCATGGTGTTGTACGCCAAGCGCCAGGATGGCAGGAATGAGCTGGCAGCCGTCTCGGCTGACGGCCGCGTCCGGCAAAGGCTGGTCCTGAGTGAGGGCGACGATGTTCGGGAGCCGGCCTGGTCGCCACTGATTCGATAAACAAAACGAGATTGCCCCTAACAATGCCTGTACGATTTTCAGGAGGTAGCATGAAGACTGCATTGCGATTCATAGCCCTTGTCATGCTGGCCGCCATTCTGGCTGCCTGCGCGAGGGAGACGGTTGAAGAACCCGAAGCCCCGGAGCCGCCGCCGACCCAGGAACCGGCGGAAGAGCCTGAAACCGATCGCCTGGATCCGCGTGATTTCAGCGATCCGCGTAACCTCGATAACTCCGACAGCGTGCTGAGCCAGCGCGTCATTTACTTCGAGTTCGACCGCTCCAACGTCCGTTCCGAGTTCCGCCCGGTCATCGAGGCGCATGCGGAGTACCTGCGTGCCAACTCCTCGGCCCGCGTGATGCTGGAAGGCCACGCCGACGAACGCGGTTCGCGCGAGTACAACCTGGGCCTGGGCGAGCGCCGCGGCAACTCCGTGGAAGAGCTGCTGCGCGCCAACAACGTACCCTCGCGACAGATTGAAGTGGTCAGCTACGGCGAAGAGCGTCCCGTATGCCGGGAAAGCGATGAAGATTGCTGGCAGCGCAATCGTCGTGTGGAGATCGTTTACACGGCCCGGTAATGGCGCTGACGAACTTCACCAAGACACTCGCGATCATGGCGGTCGGCCTCGTGCCGGCCGTCCTCGTTCCGGTGCACGCGCAGGAGAACGACAGTGACCTGGTTTATGACGTCCAGGCGCTGATGGAAGAAGTGCGTGAACTCCGCGGCCTGGTCGAATCCCAGCAGCGCGAGATCGAAAATCTCCGCCGCCGACAGCGCGACCAGTACCTGGACCTCGATCGCCGGCTGCAGTCGCTGGAACAGGGGGGTAGCGAATCGAACGGTAGCCGGGAGAGTGAATCGTCTGGCGCGCGTTCGTCCGAGAGCGACCAAACCGTTCGCCCGGTAAGCGAGCCCGTCGAGTCGCGACCGAACCGCGAAGAACCCGAGGTGCGTGAACCGATTGACGCGCAGGCGGAGATCACGCCGCTGGCTGAACCGTCCACCGGACCGGCCCGCGAGCTGGAATCGGCGAGTGAAGAGGAAAAGGAAGCCTACGACCGTGCCTTCCGGGCGCTGCGCGAGACGCGCTACGCCGACGCGGCCGAAGGCTTCACCGAGTTCCTCGACGAGTACTCCGATTCGTCCTACGCACCCAACGCGCTCTACTGGTTGGCGGAGACTTACTATGTCACGCGCGATTTCCAGACCGCGCTGGACTACTTCAACGAGTTGCTGGAACGATTTCCGGACAGCAGCAAGCAGGGTGATGCCCTACTCAAGATCGGATTCAGCCATTACGAACTTGAGAGCTGGAACCAGGCTCGAGCAGCCCTCGAGCAGGTGCGCAGCCAGCATCCCGGCACGACCCTGGCGCGCCTGGCCGAAGGTCGGCTGCGTGATATGCGGTTGGCAGGGCACTACTAATAAGGTAGTTCGCTTGTTAGCTGGTTCGCTTGTGGGCTCGTTGGTGTTGGAATTCTGAAGTCGGCGCCAAGAACCGTGCCGCCAAGCCTGGCTTAAGCGACACGATTTCCGGCTATCGAACAAGCCAACCAGCGAACGAGCCAACAAGCCAACATTCGTCTCCCCTGACTCCTGAGCCCTGAATCGGCTACCATGACCCGTTTACGCCAATTCCGGGGCTCAACAGCACCATGATCGATACCGTCGTTTTCCCCGTCGCCGGGCTCGGCACGCGTTTCCTGCCGGCAACCAAGGCCGTCCCGAAGGAAATGCTGCCGGTGGTCGACAAGCCGCTGATCCAGTACGCGGTGGAAGAGGCCGTCGCGGCCGGTGCCCGGCGTCTGGTTTTTGTCACCGGCCGGACCAAGAACGCCATCGCCGATCACTTCGACATGGCCTTCGAGCTCGAGACCGAACTCGAGCAGCGCGGCAAGCACGAGTTGCTGGAAGTGGCGCAGAATACCGTTCCTGACGGCGTTGAATGCCTGTATGTCCGCCAGCGCCAGGCGCTGGGCCTGGGGCATGCCGTGCTGTGTGCGCGATCGCTGGTGGCCGGAGAGGCTTTCGGGTTGATCCTGCCCGATGACCTGGTCGACAACGGCAACGATCCCGTGCTTTCGCAGCTGGTCCGTCATCACACCGAAAGCGGCGCTTCGGTGATCAGCGTCGAGGAAGTCCCGCGCGAGAAGACGAGTTCCTACGGTGTGGTGGACGTCGAGTCCTTTGCCGGCCGCAGTGGCCGGATTCGCGGTGTGGTCGAAAAGCCCGAGCCGGAGAAGGCGCCTTCCAATCTGGCCATCGTCGGACGCTATGTCCTGAGTTCGCGCATTTTCGACTTGCTCGAACACACCGCGCCAGACCACCGCGGCGAGATCCAGATCACCGACGCCATCGCCACGCTGCTCAACGAGCAGCCGGTCGACGCCTACCAGTTCGAGGGCCGGCACTACGACTGCGGCTCCAAGCTGGGCTTCCTGCAGGCAACCGTCGACCTGGGCCGCAAGCATCCCGAGCTCGGCGCCGACTTCTCGGCCTGGCTTGAAAACCTTTGAAACGCAAAGACGCGAAGACGCAAAGAAAACGAGAGTTCAATTAGGGGCAGGGCCGAAACACGGAACCTTTCGAAGTCATTCTGTTCCACGAATGGATGAGTCTTTTTCCCTTCGCGTCTTGGCGTCTTTGCGTTTAGATTTTTTAGAAATTGAGAGAATTCAATGCAATTAAATGAACTGCTGCCGCGCGTGCGTGAGGCTGTGGCCGAGGCCGGTGAGGCCATCATGGCCGTCTACAACGATCCGGCCACCACCGAGTTCGTCGATAAGGACGACAAGAGTCCGTTGACCGAGGCCGACCTGGCCGCCAATCGCATCCTGGTCGAGCGACTTGGCGCGCTCACGCCCGATGTGCCGATCCTATCGGAAGAATCGAAACAGGCACCGTGGGACGAGCGCAAGCAATGGAAGGAGCTGTGGGTGGTCGACCCGCTCGACGGCACGCGCGAGTTTCTCAAGCGCAACGGCGAATTTACCGTCAATGTCGCTCTGGTGCGGGAGCACGAGCCCGTGCTGGGCGTGGTCTACGCCCCGGCGCTGGATCGCTGGTATTTCGCTTCCAATGAAGACGGCGCGTGGCGCCAGGACGACGATCGCGAGCCGGTGCGCATCGAGGCCGGTCACAAGCAGTACGACCGGCCCTGGCAGGTCGTGGGCAGCCGCTCCCACAACACGCGCGAGGTCGAGGATTTCGTGGCCCGGCTGGGCGCGGCCGAGTTCGTCGCGATGGGCAGTTCGCTCAAGCTCTGCCTGGTCGCCGACGGTTCTGCCGACATCTATCCCCGCCTGGGCCCGACCTGCGAATGGGATACCTGCGCGGCGCAGGCCGTGGTGGAAGCCGCTGGCGGGCGAGTGGTCGACGCTGAAACGGGCAAACCGCTGGTTTACAACGCCCGCGAGGACGTGCTCAATCCGTGGTTTATCGTCTGTCGCGATCCGCAGCCGGAATGGTTCGATCGAAGCGCCTGAGAACTACTGCGCGTGCGTCTGACGGCGTCCGGCGGCCACCGTCAGACGCCCGATCGCTACGTTCTCAGGCGCTTCGTCTGAATCTCTGACTCTCTGATGTGTTTCAGGACGCGGGTGTTTTGACGCTCTTGTTGAGCGTCTGAGCCAGGCCGGCCACCACGCCGCCGATATCCGAAAGTTCCGCCGGCAGGATCAGCGTGTTGGTTTCCTTGGCCAGGTTGCCGAACTCCTTCACGTACTGCTCGGCAATGCGCAGGCTCACTGCCTCGCTGCCCCCGGGATGGTCAATGGCGCTGGCGATGCGTTCGATGCCGGCGGCCGTTGCCTCGGCGATCAGGCGAATCTCCTCTGAACGGCCCTTGGCCTCGTTGATCTGCTTTTGCATGTCGCCTTCGGAAACATTGATCGTTTCCTGCTTCATACCTTGTGAGACATTGATCTTGGCCTCGCGCGCACCCTCCGATTCCGCGACGACGGCGCGGCGCTCGCGCTCGGCACGCATCTGTTTCTCCAGCGCGTCGCGAATGGTTTCGGGCAATGCGATGTCAGCGACTTCATAGCGCAGCACCTTGATGCCCCAGGGTTCCGAGGCCTCGGACAGGACTTCGACGACCTTTTCGTTGATGATGACGCGTTCCTCGAAACTCTTGTCCAGCTCGGTCTGACCGATGACCGATCGCAGCGTGGTCTGGGCCAGCTGGATGGCGGCGTAGCGGTAGTTCTCGATACCGTAGGAGGCCAGGCGAGCATCGATGACCTGCATGTAGATCACGCCGTCGACGTGAATCTGGATGTTGTCCTTGGTCACGCAGGCCTGCTGGGGTACGTCAATGGCCTCTTCTTTGAGCGTATGTTTGTAGGCAACCCGGTCGATGAACGGAATCATCAGGTGAAAGCCGGCGTCGAGCACGCTGTGGAAGCGCCCAAGCCTTTCGACCACGTAGGCCGAGCGTTGCGGCACGATCTGTGCGGTCTTGACCACCGCGATGATCACGATCGCCAGGACGATCAGGGAAAGTACAGTTGCAAAATCCATCGATGAGTCCCTCTGGAATGACAGTGATTGGCAAGCCGATCAGCTTGCGGCGTGATCCCGTGTCGGATCGGGGCGGTTTGCCGAGACGAGCAGGGTGATGCCGCGATGGCCCACGACCCAGGCGGTGTCGCCTTCTTCGAACTCACCTTCATCGCATTCAGCCTTCCACTCGGCGCCGCTCAGTCGTACCCGGCCGACGCCGTCCGAGAATCTCCGGGTGACCGTGACGCGTTCGCCGCGTGTGGCGATGAGGTCCTTGTCGCCGTCCCAGCGATCGGAGACGTTGCCGCGAAACCAGACGCGGATGCGCTCGCGCGCGAAAAGCAGGGATCCGACCGACAACACCGCAAATACGATGACCTGCTCCGGTGGGCTGTCGAGCAGCCCGACGGCTGTGGCAATGCCGACGAGCAGGGCGCCGATTCCGAAAAAGATGGCAACGATGCCGGTAATGAAGAATTCCGACAGAACCAACAAGGCCCCCAGGATCAGCCAGAACCAGGACTGTTCGATCATGTTGTGCTCCCTATCAATTCAACGCCCGCCCCCGCGGCGAGTCTGCATTATAGCCGCTTGATCAAGAACTGCATGCGCTTGCCGGTTTCGGCTTGTGCATCGATATCCTGCCAGTCGAAGGTCGCTGTCAGGCCCTCGCGCCGGGGTTGCGACCATGGGTCACAAGTCACGCATGGTCCGCGATATTCCTTACAATGAGCGTCGATTTCGATCCGTCCGGCCCGCAGGCCGATGTCCCATGTCCCTGGTTTCCATTCGAAAGCTCGATTTCAGCATCGGCGGGCCACTGCTGCTCGAAGGCGTTGAGCTCGATATCGGCGCGGGCGAGCGCGTTGCGCTGGTCGGCCGCAACGGCGCCGGCAAGTCAACGCTGCTCAAGCTGATCGCCGGCGATATCGAGCCCGACGACGGCCAGGTCATCCTGGGTGACAACATCCGCGTGGCCACCCTGCCGCAGGATGTTCCCGACCATGCCGAAGGCAGCGTTTTCGATCAGATTGCGCGCGGCCTGGGCGATGTCGGCGATCTTCTGGCGGAGTTCCACCGTCTCAGCCAGGCCGAGTTCGACCCCGACGCCTTCGCGCGCGTCCAGGCGAAGCTGGACGCTACCGGCGGCTGGGATATCGACCAGCAGGTTGAACGCGTGCTCGAGCATCTCGGCCTGGACGGAGAGGCCCGCTTCGCCGAGCTGTCGGGCGGCATGAAGCGCCGCGTGCTTCTCGGTCAGGCCCTTGTGCAGCGACCGGATGTGCTGCTGCTCGACGAGCCCACCAACCATCTCGATATCGAGTCGATCGAGTGGCTCGAAGGGTTTCTGAAGGAGTTTTCGGGCAGCCTCGTCTTCGTCACCCATGACCGTCGTTTTCTGCAGAACCTGGCTACGCGCATCGTCGAGATCGACCGTGGGCAGGTGACGTCCTGGCCGGGCGATTGGCAGAACTATCTCAGGCGGGTTGCCGAGCGCGCCCATGCCGAAGAGCTGGAGAATCAGCGCTTCGACAAGAAGCTTGCCGAAGAGGAAGTCTGGATCCGGCAGGGCATCAAGGCGCGGCGTACGCGCAACGAGGGCCGGGTCAGGGCGCTGGAAAGGATGCGCGCCGAGCGGGCTCAGCGCCGCGAACGCCAGGGCAGCGTGCAAATGGAAGCTTCGAGTGCCGGCAAGTCCGGGCGGAAGGTGATCGAGGCCGAAGAAGTTTCCTTTGCCTGGGATGGCAAGATCATGGTGCGTGAATTCTCCACCACGGTTTTTCGCGGCGACCGGATCGGCCTGATCGGCGCCAATGGCAGCGGCAAATCCACCCTGCTGCAGCTGCTGCTGGGCCAGCTCGAGCCGGACGCGGGCACGGTAACCCTGGGCACTAACCTCGAGGTAGCCTATTTCGACCAGCACCGCTCGGTGCTGCGCGATGACTGGTCGGCGGCCGAGAACGTGGCAGACGGGCGTGATTTCGTCGAGATCAACGGCAAGCGCAAGCACATCATCGGCTACCTGCAGGATTTCCTGTTCACCCCAGAGCGGGCGCGCTCGCCCATCAGCAAGCTCTCCGGTGGTGAGCGCAACCGCCTGCTGCTGGCGCGCCTGTTCGCCCGCCCGTCCAACCTGCTGGTCATGGATGAGCCAACCAATGACCTCGATGCCGAAACCCTCGACCTGCTCGAAGAGCTGCTGGCCGAATACGCGGGCACGCTGTTGCTCGTCAGCCACGACCGCCAGTTCCTTGACAATGTGGTCACGGCTACATTCGTTATGGAAGGCGGCGGCCGGGTCGGTGAGTACGTCGGCGGTTACACCGACTGGCTCCGGCAGCGGCGCACCGAACCAATGCCGACGGAGGTTGCCAGGCGCAAGAAGCCTGCGACACCCGGTGGCAAGCCCGGGAAAAAGCCGGCGAAGCTCAGCTACAAGCTGGCCCTGGAATTGGAGCAACTGCCCGAAAAGGTCGAATCACTCGAAGCACGCGTGGCCGAATTAAGCGCGCGAATGAACGACCCTGAATTCTATCGGCAGGATCCCGAAGCGATTAATCGGCACAATGCCGAGGTGGAGGCGGTCCAGGCCGAGCTGGACGCCGCTTACAGCCGCTGGGAAGAACTGGAAAGCCGGACCAGTTGACCGGTCCGGCCCGGGGTGCTTCTACAGGCCGAAAATCCCCACAATGCCGATCACGATCAGATAGATCGCCACGATCAGGTTGAGCAGCTTGGGCACGATCAGGATGGCGATGCCGGCGATCAGTGACAGGATGGGTACCATTTCGAGGTGGAGGGTCATGCGCATTCTCCTTGGGGTGGGTGAACCGGTACGGTCATTCGACCGTTGCAAGCACCGTATCAGAATGCCTGACCAACTTCTTCCCGGCAGTCAGTCGGCATCGTTGAGCAGGGCCCTCACGCGCCGTTCGAGATCGAAGACGTGTTCGTCCTCGTCGCCGAGCTCGCGCAGCGATTCGGCCAGCCTGAGCAGGTAGTCCCGGTTGAGGCCGCTCGGCCCGCGGGCGGCGACGATGTGTTCGGCCAGAACCTGCGGCTTGTCCGGCCCGAGAAAAGCCGGGTTGTCGCGGCCCGCCACGTAGATCATGCCCGCCACCGCCGTGCCGCGATCGAGCAGGTCGATGGTCACACGGTGGTGCTGATAGCCGTTCTTCTCGCGATGGTCGAGGTGCTCGAACACGTCGTGTTCAACGCGGTAGGCCATGCCGCGGCAGGTGCGGGCCGCATCCGGAACCAGGGTCACGACCCGGCCCGGCGCGTCGGGCGTGCCCCGGTGGTCGTGTGAGCCCTGCCAGAAGCGGCGGGCCCAGCCCTCGATTTGCGCCGGCTCGCGATCCAGGTAGGGAAAATCCACCTTGTAGATCAGCGAACCGTAGCCGAAGACCCAGTCATCGTTTTCAGCCATGGGCGCTCGTATGGTGATGAATTGCTCGTATGATTTGGTTTTCACTTACTAACACTGTCGTTAATCCTGCCTCATTCAGGACTCCGGACGGATTCGCCTGCAAGGCAGACTGGCGAAGGCATAGTGGCGCTACGTCGAGCCAGTCTAACGCCGCAGGCGGATTCGTCCGGAGTCCCCGTAGGGCTTGCCTCTCAGCGCCCGTGGACTGCGTTTTCGACGCTTGATGTATGCCCCGGCTACACCGGCGCGCCGACGCCTTGCCACGAACGCTGAGAGACAAGCTGAATGTGGCAGGATTAACGACGGTGTTAGTATTGGAGCCATCATGCCATCGTTCGATATCGTCTCGGAAGTCGACCACCACGAAGTGGCCAATGCCGTCGACCAGGCCAATCGCGAAGTCGCGACGCGATTCGATTTCAAGGGAACCGACTCCAGCTTCGAGATCGATGGGCAGCGCATCACGCTTCGCACGGAGTCCGAGTTTCAGCTCGATCAGATGCTCGACATGCTGCATGGCAAATTGACGAAGCGGGGTATCGACCTCGAAGGCGTTGAAGCCGACGAGCCCGAGATCGGCGCCAGATCCGCGATGCGCAATATCACCATTCGCGAGGGCATCGACGCCGATATGGCCAAGAAAATGGTCAAACTCGTCAAGCAGTCCAGGCTGAAGGTGCAGGCCAGCATTCAGGGCGACCAGGTTCGCGTGACCGGCAAGAAGCGCGACGATCTACAGGCCGCTATGACCTTGCTGCGCGAGGCCGAGCTCGGCCTGCCCCTGCAGTTCAAGAACTTTCGTGACTGATGGAGGAACAAGTGAATGGCCATCAAGCAAGCAATCAGAGCGGGATCGATGTTTTTGGGTCTCTGTCTTTCAACCACGATCCTGGCCGCAAGCGATGATCAGGCCGATCTTGCGCGCCTGCTCGAGGCTTTCCTGGACGGCGCCTCGGTCAATGATGCGGCCGTCCACGACCGGTTCTGGGCCGAGGACCTGATCTACACCAGTTCGGACGGGCAGCGTTTCGGCAAGGCCGAAATCATGGACTCGCTGGCCGAGACGGAAGGGGATGGTGCGGACGCGACGACACCGCCGCCTGATTATTCCGCCCGGGACGTAAGAATTCAGCTCCATGGCGACACCGCGGTGGTGACCTTTCGGCTGATCGCGCGGCAGGACGGGGAAGTCGTCGGCGAGTACTACAACACCGGCGTGTTCCGCCGCCGCGACACCGGCTGGCGAGCGGTGACCTGGCAGGCGACGAGAGCCGCGCAGCAGGTCGGAGAGTAGCGCTCAGGGAATCAGCGCGAGCTTGCCGAGCGTTTGTCCGGATTCGATCCGACGTTGCGCATCGGCGGCTTCGCCAAGTGGGTAGGATTCGACCGGGAGCGGCTGGAGACGCCCGTCGGCAAAGCGCTCGAGCAGCCACTGCATGCCTTCACGCATGGCCGGCGCGTGCGACTGCAGGAAGCTGAGGTTGGCTGCGAGTACGCTGCGATTGGTCTGCGTCATGTCCATTGGGTTGAAGCGCGGCGTGCGCAACCAGTCGCGAGCGAGCTTGAACCAGTTCAGCCGGCCGTTTTTCGGCAGCATGGAAGCGAAGCCGTAGACCACCAGCCGTCCGGTCGGTGCCAGGTGATCGTAGCTCTGTCTGAGCGTGGCCACGCCGTTGGCGTCGAAGACGGCATCAAAGCCCTCCGGTGCCAGCCGGGCCGCTTCTTTCCAGAGATCAGCGGTGGACTTGTCGATGACCTCGTGCGCGCCCATTGAGCGGGCGTGTTCAACCTTGTGAGAAGCGCCGACCACCCCGATTGCCTGTACTTCGGCCAGGCGAGCCAGCTGCAGCAGGGCCGATCCCACGCCGCCGGCGGCCGAGTGAACCAGCCATGTTTCGCCGGGCCGGGGGTAGACCTGCCCATGCACCATCCACCAGGCGGTCAGGAAGACCGTCGGCAACGTCGCGGCCTCCTCGAAACTCAACGCTGCCGGCTTGGCGAATACGCCTTCGGCAGGCAGCCGGAGATGGCTGCTGTAGCCGTTGAACAGGCTCAGGCCGATGACCTCGTCGCCGACCCGCCAGCCTTCGACGGAGTCGCCCAGGGCGGCAATCGTTCCGGCTACTTCGAATCCGGGCGTGATGGGATAACCGTGCAGTTTTTTCGCCGAGGCGTAGAGGCCCATGCGGATGATGCTATCGGCGTAGTTGATGCCGCAGGCCCGACAGGTGATGACCACCTCTCCCGGCCCGGGGTCGGGAATCGGTTCCCGGATCAGTTTGAGTGCTTCGAAGCCGCCCGGTCGTTCGATCACGATACGGCGCATGCGGCCGGCTGAGCTCACTCCTCCTCGTCCCAGCCGTAATCGAAGGTGATTTCCTCGTCCGTCTCGATCATGCGCAGGGCGTAAAGTTCATCGCCCCACCAGTCGGCGTTGGGCTCGGAAGAATGGTTGAGGAAACGCATCTCGTTGCGGCCGTTGATTCCTTCCCATTCTTCGGTTTCATCGTTCCATAGCCATAGCACATGCATGCCGTCGCGCCGGGTGTCAGGCCCCTCGTAGGTGCCGATGTAGTCGTCGGCTTCGATGCGCTGGCGCGCGAACAGGCCGCGGCCGTGGATCGGGGAGTCGGCCACGTAGGCCAGGGGATTGTCGTCGTATTTTTTCTGGCTCATGTTCTGGCCGGCCGCAGGCGGCCGGTCTCCGGGTCGGTGTGGAGTTGCTGGCTGGCATCGAAGTGCCTGAGTCCGCGTGCGGCAAGGTCACGCATCACCCGGTTGGCCGATTCCGGCCGCAGCGGATAGATATGCATCATGCGGCCGTCTTCGACCACCGTCCAGGCGAGAAGGCCGATATCGGGATGATGATGAACGGTGATGCCGTCGGTATGATCAATCGGGCCGGTCGACTCGATCATGCTGTAGTTATCGGGGTCGAAGACCACCGGCGCCTCCGGACGGGCGCGCCAGTCGACTCCGTGGCTGTCGAGCAGGGCGGTCAACGTGCGGAAGGCACGTAGCCAAAGGGCATAGTCGTCGTTGTCGCCGCTACACTGGTCGAGGCTGACGAAGGGGATGTCGACCCGTTGTCGTGATGGTTCCCAGTTTGCCCGCAGCCCGGCCGGCAGCTCGTGCTCGTGTTCGCGACCGGCGTCAACGAGAACCTGCTCGATCACGGGCCAGAAGCCGCCCAAGCCGGCGCCGTCGAGCTGTACGTGTTGCAGGGCGATCAGGTCGGCCAGGGTGAGCAACTGGCCGTGTACCGTCTCGAGCCCGGCGGATTCACTCAGCAGGGCGCGAGCAGGCGGGTCGATGCTGCCGCGTTCGAACAGCTCTGCTTCCAGTGCCTTCTCGAGGGCGTCGGCCTCGTCAGCCGGGCAGATCAGGGTAATCGGTAGTGCCAGGAACTGCCCCTGGGGCACCTGTTCGGGCGGCTGCAGGTTTTCGTGCGGCATTTGCGAGCGGTGCGCGCCAATAGCGAGGATGCGGGGCTCGAATCCCCGTTCGCGAAGGGTCGATTCGGCCAGTTCTTCCAGCGCCTGCCAGGCCGGAAAGCCCGGCTGCATCAGTTCGAAGGGTTCGAACAGGCTGGCCGCGAGTACCAGCATGGTTCGCTCGACGGCCGGGACGACGCGATGGAGGTCCTCGGCGAGATGGCCGGCGAGTCGTTCGGCCTCGTGCCGATCCAGGGTGCGCCGGGGCGGGTCGCCGGGCTGGATTTCCAGTCCGGCCAGCAGGCGGATATGATGCACGCTTTCACTCATGATTCGGACTTGTTCATGACCATGACCGAGCAGCTTTCATGGCGCGTGGAGCGCTTTGATGAACTGTCACTCGATCGACTCTACGCCATACTGGCCGCCCGGGTGGCGGTTTTCGTGGTTGAGCAGGATTGCCCCTACCAGGATCTCGATGGGCTCGATGGCTGTGGCCTGCACATCGGCGCCTGGTCGGGCGAGACCGTGCTGGCCTACGCCCGGTTGCTTCCGCCGGGCAAGCGATTTGCCGAGCCTTCGATCGGACGCGTGCTGACGACGCAGGCGGCACGGGGAACGGGCCTGGGCCGCGAACTGATGCGCCGGAGTATCGAGGCCGCCGGGCAGTGCTTTCCGGATAAGCCGTTGCGAATATCCGCCCAGCAATACCTGGAGCGTTTCTATGGCGAGCTCGGGTTCGAGACGGTCAGCGAGCCGTATCCGGAAGACGGCATTGCCCACGTTGAGATGTTTCGGCCCTGGCGTTCAGAAAAGTGAGAAAGGCGATTTGCCGCTGCCGCCACCGCCGCCGCCGCGGCGTCGCCGCCTGCGCATGCGAGACAGAAGGGCCTGTTCGCGCGATTCCAGGAAATCACCGCGATTGAGTTCCTCGGGCTTCATGCCGCGCCGCTGCGCTTCAGCATCGCGGTAATTGACGAAGTCCTTATAGGCGTCGATCTCGGGCTTGAGCTCGCGTGTCATCAGTTCAATCATGATGGCATCGTCGAGAAAGCCCAGGCCGGGAACGTGGTCCGGAATGAGATCCTGCGGGTCGTTGAAGTAGGCCAGAGCCGCGAGAACCCGCTGGCGTCCTACTTCCTGCATGCCCCAGCCTTCGTCTTCGAGCATATCGATGAGCAGGCCGAGCATGTCGAGGCGTCCGCGTACGAACTCGCTGCTCTTGCCCCGTCCGGAGGCTTCCTCGATCAGCTTTCGTGCGCCGGAGATAATCTGTTCAGGGTTTTGCTCCCTTGTGTTGTCCTTGGCCTTGCGGGCCATTTCGCGGAAGCGTTGGAGATCCTTTTCGGAAAAGTCGAGAGTGATTCTTAGGCTCATGGGTGGATTCCCTTGCAGTTCTTCAAGAGCGAGCGGGCCAAACGCATAGCCTAGATCGCCGCCCGCGGGGCGTCAATGGTTCCCGGTCCGCGCCCGCACCTGACCGGAGGTACCTTCAACATCAGGCGCCGGCGATGAATAGCCATACAGAGCAGATCATGCCGCCCAGCCACATCAGCGAGCGGGCCAGGTGGATGTCGGCGAGGTAGCAGATGCCGTAGGCAATGCGGAAAGCGATGAAGGCGATGGCCAGTGCATCGATCATCGGTTGGGCGGCGCCGGCCAGGTGCGCGACCAGGACGGCGGCTGCAAACAGCGGAAAAGCCTCGTGAGAATTCTGCTGAGCCCACCAGGCCCGCTTGCGGTAGCCGGTGACCGATTCGTACCAGTCCCTCGGACGACGATTGTTGAATGTCCTGTCGCCGGCCTTGGCAACGCCGGCGAGTACAAGCGGCATCACGCCGGCGATCAGCACGCACCAGAATGCAATGGTCATGATCTGTGAGCTCCCTCTAAAGACCTCATTTTACAACACTGGCTCAGAGCCGCCGCTGGCTTGCCGAACGCCGTCCCGGACAGTACTCTGGTCGTCAAACCAGGGTCGATAACAAAAAACGGGGACCCACACCAAATGATTTTCATGATATTCCACCCTGCTGGAAAGAGCGCGTGCGCGCCGGACTGAGCCTGCTCGCCGCACTTGCGGTTTTTTTGGGTGGGCAGCTCTTGCTGACCCGCACCATTCATGGTGAGCAGCAACGTGATGCTGAACTACAACGCTTCCTCGCGCTGCAGGAGTTGGCGGCGGTTCGGGCCCGGGTCGAAGGGGAGCTCAACGCCAACTTGATCAGTGTTCGAACTCTGCGAGCCCAGATTGCGCTCAATCCGGAGCTGGAGACAAGGCAGTTCGAGCGTCTGGTTTCGGAGCTATTGACTGCTGATCTGCATACCCGTCACATCGCCGCCGCGCCCGATCTCGTGGTGCGCTATATCTTTCCCAGGGAAGGCAATGAAGCGGCTTTGGGATTCGATTACCGCACCAATGCCGAACAATATCAATCGATCGAGACTGCCATCGATGCCGGTGAGATTGTCATCAATGGTCCCGTTGAACTGGTACAGGGCGGCCGCGCCCTGATCGGGCGCGTCCCGGTATACAAGCGCGCTGACGGTGAGTTCTGGGGCGTCATTTCGGTGGTCATCGACCACGAGCGCTTGTTCAGGGATGCGGGGCTGATGACATCCCAGCGCTGGCGGATCGGATTGCGCGGGCAGGACGGCAAGGGCATGTCGGGCCAGATCATGCTGGGGGAACCGGCCCTGTGGCAAGAGGAACCGGTAACGGTACCGGTTGAGCTGCCGGTTGGCAGTTGGGTGCTTGCAGCGGTGCCGGCCGACGGCAGTTGGGAAAGTCCACTCCTTTCCTATCGCTGGCAGTGGCTCATTGGATCCGGCCTGAACATGGCTCTGGGGCTGATGATTTTCGGATTGCTGGTCAGCCGACGCCGGTTGCAGGGCGCACTGTCGACGATCAGACACCAGGCGCGGTTCGACAGTCTGACCGAGCTCCCCAATCGCCAGTACTTCATGCACCAGCTCAGCGAGGCCATTTATCGGGCCAGGCGGGAACAGCGGCGATTCGCCCTGCTTTTTATCGATCTGGACCATTTCAAGGAGATCAACGACTCACTGGGGCACGATGCCGGTGACGAGCTCCTGCAAAGTATCAGCGAGCGTATTCGGGTGACCCTGCGTGGTCAGGACATGGTCGGTCGATTCGGTGGCGACGAGTTCGTCGTCTTGCTGCATGACTTGTCCGATCCCGTGGATGCCGAAATCGTGGCCGGCAAATTACTGCATGCGCTGCATCCGGCGCAGTCGATCCAGGGGCACGATGTGACCATCGACGGGTCGATTGGTATTGCGGTCTATCCCGAGGACGGTCACTCGGCCGGCGATTTGCTCAAGCACGCCGATCTGGCCATGTATGCAGCCAAGTCGGCGGGACGCGGCACCAGCCACTTCTTCAACGACTCGCTCCGGCAACGGGCCGATTCGCACTTGAAGCTGCACAATGAGATCAAGCAGGGGCTGGCGGAAGATCAGTTTCAGGTCTATTACCAGCCCATCGTGGAGGCAGCCAGCCGGCGCGTGGTTTGTGTCGAGGCGCTGTTGCGCTGGCAGCATCCCCGCCGTGGTCTGCTCGGACCGGGCCAGTTCATCCCGGTGGCCGAACGGACCGGCGTGATTCGCGACCTGGGAAATTTCGTACTGCGCAGGGGGTGCAAGGATCTCGCTTCGATGCTGGCGTCGGGGCTGGATATCCGCCTGGCGCTTAATCGTTCGCCCAGAGAATTCAATGACCGCCAGACGGTCATGCGCTGGCTGGAGATGATCGACGATAGCGGGGTTGCGCGCGAGCGACTGACCTTCGAAATCACCGAATCGGTACTCATGCCGGACCAGACCCGACAGCATCGGCTGTTGCGCCGGCTCAACGCCGAGGGTGTCAGCCTGGCCATCGACGACTTCGGTAAGGGCTACTCCTCGGTTACCTATCTGAGGAAGTTTCCCGTCGGTCAGATCAAGATCGATCGCGTTTTCGTTCAGGACATGAACGACGGTCCCGAGCAGCTCGCGCTGGTCGAAGCGCTTGCGAAGATGGCCCAGGCCCTCCACCTGCAGGTAGTGGCCGAGGGCGTGGAAACCGACGAACAGGCCGATCGTCTGACCGAGCTGGGCTGTCAGCTGTTGCAGGGCTTCCTGTTCGGTCGACCCATGCCGCTGAAGGAGTTGCTCGAACGCTTCGCCGCTTCAGCCTCGCCCGGAAAGTGAAATGACCTGAACGGTCCCGGGTTGCTGCTTGTGCCAGTGAATCCGCTCGGCCATTGCGGTCGTGATGTAAATGCTTCCGTCCGCGTTGACGCGCATCACGCGCTCGACGCCGAGGTCCCCGGCGATACGCGCCCACTCCGAGGGGCCGGCCACGGCCAGGGCCGTTGCGGCTGCGTCCGCGCTGCCGCCGTCGACATCGATGACGGTCACGGAGCTGACCTGATCGGCCGGGTAGCCGTCGCGCGGATCGATGATATGACCGTGGCGAATGCCCTCGTCCCGGCGATAGCGCCTGTAGTTGCCCGAAGTGAAGACGAACTCGCCGTCCTCGACGTCCAGCCGGGCCAGGTAATGGCCGCCTCCTCCGTCCGGGTGCTGTACGGCGGCTCGCCAGGGCCGGCTGCCGCGCCGGCCAATCACGCCCAGGTCGCCGCCGGCATTGACGATGGCGTGGTCGATGCCGTCTCGAGCAAGCATGTCGAGCGCCTTTGCAACCGCCACCCCCTTGATATAGGCCCCGAAGTCGAGCTGGACTGCCGGGTTGCTGCTCGATAGTGTTCGGTTGCCAAGTTCGAGGTCGCCCATCGATGGCGATTGCCTGACCAGGTCGGCAATGAGATTGTCGGCCGGCGCAGCCCCCTTGGGCAGATCGCTGGCGTGAAAGCCCCAGCTTGAAAGAAGTCGCCCGATGGCCGGGTTGAAGAGTCCGTTGCTGGCCGCCTCGAGGTCTCGCGCGCGCCTGATGATCTCGATGGTTTCGGGTGAGAGCTCGATCTCGCGACTTTCGGCAAGAGCGTCGTTGATGTCCCCGAGCATGCCGGGTTCCCAGGCATGCCATTGTCGATGCATTCGCTGGAATTCACGGTCGATGGCGGTTACTACATCGGGGTTGTCGTTCCCCGCACGCAACGTGATGGTGACTTCCGTACCGAAGGCGGCGAGGCGATGCTGCCTGAGTTCGGGCTCACGGTCGCACGCCGACAGCAGGCCCGCGACTAGCAGAAAAAACACCAGCATCCGCACGGTCGTGTCCGGCTAGTGGGCCATTAGCGAAAGCGGTCCGGTTGGCCGGGTACCGGATGCAGCCAGCCATTGGCGCGTGCCCTGCGCTTGGCGGAACTGCTGAGTGTCAATTGGGCTTCCAGGCTCCATGGCAGGCGCGCTACGTCACCTGTAGCCAGTTCGTTGAGTCGCTGCAGACCGGCTGGCTCGGCCGCGAGGGTGAAACGCAGGACCTCCCGGCCGCGCGACGAAATGATCAGCGGAAGATGCCGATCGCCTACTGCGAGCGGCTCGTCATCGAGCGTCAGCGTAATCGAGACGCCGTCGAGCTGCAGCGGCTCATCGTTGACGTTACGCAGGCCGAGCGCGACGATGACACCGTCGGATGTCTTCTCCAGCCCGTCGAGAGAAGCCTGTGGCGGCTGGTTGGTAACTTCACGAAGATTTCCGCTGCATGCCGCCAGCGTGATGAGAGCCATAAGGAGGGCCGCTAGTCTTTGGGTTGTTCGCTTCAACCGTGTCTCCCGCATCCGTGGTTGATTCTTCATGATGATAGTTCCTTCTGCGAGATCAATCCCGTCATCAGGGCAACCGTCGATGCGCTGATGCATGCGTTCTGGGGTCGATTCTTTCCTGTAGCCGGTCGGTCAGACGATTGATCGACAGCACGAGTCCGAACAGTGCCAGAGAAGCGGCCAGGAAATTGCCGTAGTGGCCGGCGAGTATTTCCTGGGAAGCCTCGGCGATCATGATGCCCCAGCTGATCGAGTTCTGCAGGCCGATGCCGAGAAAGCTCAGAACCACTTCCGCCTTGACGGCCGCAACGAACACCAGCGAGCACTGGACCAGCAGCAAGGACGCCAGGTTGGGCAGGATATGACGCAGAAGGATCCGGGGCGTGTTCAGGCCGCTCGCCCGGGCTGCGAGGATGAATTCCCGGTTTCTCAAGCGTATCGTTTCGGTGCGAACGAGTCGGGCCGTCAGCGTCCAGAAGCTCAGGATCATGGCCAGATGCATGGCGCCGGGCCAGCCCCGAAGCGCGACAGCAACGGCTGCAACAAACAGGTAGAACGGCACGGCGTCGATCGTGCCGATCAGCCAGGTCGCCACCCCGTCGATCGGCCGGTTCGCGAAAAAGCCGGCCACGCTGCCGACCAATGCCCCGAAGATCACTGTTGCCAGGGCAACGATCACGCCGACCTCGAAGGCAGTGGCGGCGCCGGCGAGCAGGCGTTGCAGCACGTCCTGGCCGAGCCGATTCGTGCCCAGCCAGTGCTGCCCCGAAGGCGGTTCGCGAAGTTCTCCGCTGATGGCTGCCCATTCGGTGCCCCACAGCCCCGTCCAGACGCCGGCGGCGGCCACCAGGTAGGCGAGCACGATAGCCAGGGGCAGCAACTCCGGCGCAGGACGCTGTCGCGTTGCAGGCGGCCGCCCCTTCATGTGCCGCGCGACCTCGGGTCGGCCAGCCCGGTAAGCAGGTCCGTGACGGTCAGGGCCAGTACAAACAGGATCGAAGACAGGCTAACGACGGCCATCAGGACGGGCTGGTCGCCCGACATGACGGCGTTCCAGGTGATCAGGCCGACGCCGGGAATGCCGAAGTGCGATTCGATGATCAGGCTGCCGGAGATGACGATCAGCGGGATCGCGACCAGAACACGGGTGAGGATCGGCGGCGCTGCCGCTCTCAGGACATAGCCGGTTGCGATGCGGCGTGCCTCGAAACCGTAGGCGCGTGCCGTGCGTACCGGTGGGTCGGCAAGTACGTCACGAAATACCGCGCGAAAGAATCGCAGGTTGTAGCCCATGTTCGCCGCAATCAGTGCCATGGTCGGCACCGCCACATGCATCAGGTAGTCGGTCGGAGTGTCCACACGCCAGCCGCGAACGGGAAACCAGTCGAGCCAGACGCCGAAGACGGCCTGGAGGGCGATAACGATGATGACCAGCGACAGGCTCATGCCGGTAGCCGAGGCGAGGTCGCAGAAGCGGTCCAGGCGGCCGCGCTGCCGCCAGGCGGCCGCCAGGGCCAGCACCAGGGCGAGGACGATTCCGAGCAGGAAGCCCGGTGCCAGCAACAACAGCGAAATGGGTGCCGTGCGGGCAAGCAGGTCGAGAACCGGTTCGCCGTTGGCGTAGCTATGGCCAAGATCAAGCCGAGCCAGGTTCATCAGGTAGCCGGCGTAGCGCAGCGGAAACGGTCGGTCCTGGCCGAGTGAGTGGCGTACCTGTTCGATCTGCTCGGGCGTGGGGTTTCGGCCGAGCTGTTCCCAGGCCGGATCGGGCCCGAAATGAACGGTCAGCGTGAAGCTGACGAGGGTGACGCCCAGCAGGAGCGCCATGGCGCTGCCCAGGCGTCGCGCAAGCTGCCGGCCGAGGGTGTCCCCCGCATGCCTCATCTCTCGACGGCCACATCCACAAAGCGCAGGAAGAAGCCACCGACCATTTCCCGGTCCGGCAGCATGCGCACGTGCCGTCTCCACAGGTGCAGGCGCGTTCTTGCCAGCGAGCCGATGATGACGCAGTCGTCAATAACCATCTGGTTGAGCCGACGATAGATCCGGGTGCGCTCGGGCCCCGGGGCCATGCTCGAGGCCCGTTCGAACAGGCGATCGAATTCCGGGTTGGCGTAATTCATGCTGTTGGCCCCCGGCGCGGCGTTCGGGCCGTAGAAAAGTTGCAGGGCGTACTGGGCATCCGGGTAGGCAAGGGTCCAGCCGAGCAGGAAGATATCCAGCTCGCCCCGGCCGATGGCGCGTGCGTACTCGCCGAAGCTGGCAAACGACCGTGGCCGGAAGCTGCCGTCCGGAAATCCGACGGCCTGCATCCAGGCGCGAAACTGCTCGAACATCTGCCGCTGCTGGACGCTTGCCTCGAGGCCATAGTTGAGCTGAGGAAGCGATTCGTCGTGCCAGCCGGCCGACTCGAGCCGCTCCATCGCGCGCTCGGGGCGATACCTGATGGATTCCCGGGCTGCTTCGGGGTCATGGCTGTCGAGTAGCGGCGGAATGACGCCGGGAAAGACCGCTCCCAGGCCGTGATAGAAGGCGCGGTTCTTTGCCGTCCAGTCGAACGCGTCGCGCATGGCGCAGCGAAGTTTGTGATTGCGCCGCTCGCGTTGTGGATCGTCGTTGTAGCCGATGGCCGGGTTGGCCATGTTGAATCCATGGAACACGAACCCGGCTTCCAGCCCGGTGAGGCTGTGGTAGCGCTCGCGAATGGACGGCCGGAGCGACAAGGGTTGACGTTGTTCCAGTACACGGTCGGCCATTTCCGGCGGCACCATGACGGCGTCCACGCCGCGGCTGGAGGCAAAGCTGCTCCAGCGAGCCGTCGGTTCGGTAATGAAGTGGATTTCCAGGCGGTCGAGCAAGGGGTAGGGCTGTCCGTCTATTGTCTCAAGCCCATACTCGGCGTGCCGGTCGGCGTCGTATCCTTCTTCGTCAAGATTGATGGTGCCCCGGTCGAAGTTCGGATTCGGTTCCAGAACGGCCAGGGATTCGTCGAAGCGTTGCAGCGTGAATGGGCCCGAACCGACCGGATTCACGCCGAACGATTCTCCGTAGTGCTCGACCGCTTCGTGCGGCACCACCGCCGAAAGCGCCATGGCCAGGGTATGCGGGAATTGGGGAAAGGCTTCGGTCAGCTCGATGCGAACGGTGCGGTCATCGATGGCCCGCAGTCCGGCGACCGGTTCCTGGGGATCGCTGATCTCAACGCCGTCTTCCAGCCCGGCGATGCGGTCGCGCCACAGCCACGCGCCGCGTGAGCGCGTCTCGGCCATGAAATGGCGTTTCATGGAGTAGACAACGTCCTGGGCGGTTACCCGCCGTCCGTGACTGCCCGGGAAAGCCGTGTCGTCCGCAAACCGGGCGTTTGCACGCAGTCGAATCCGGTAGACCCGCCCATCGTCCGAGACTTCCGGAAAGCCCTCGGCCAGATTGGGTGTGAGTTCGTAGGGGCGCTCCAGGTATTTGTAGCGATAAAGGGTATCGAACAGGTTCTTGACCAGGGTGGCGGCGTAGACATTGTCGGCATGCGCCGGATCCAGGCTGGTCGGCGCTCCGTCGATGGCATGCCGGTACACCTTTTCCTGGTGTCCGGTGCCCGGATCGGATGGCTGGCAGCCGACCGTTGCGAGCACGGCCAGCCAGAGCGCGGCCAGGCGAATGCTGGGCATCGATATCTCCCTTGTGTATCGGCTCGAATCACGGCCCTGGTGAAGGCTTGCCCCGGGGCCGGGACCGTTTGCGTGCGCATAACAGTAGCGGATGGCAGGGATCCCCCACAAGCGTCCATGTGCCGTCCCGTCGAAGGGGTTGCAATTTATGGCAAATGCCGATATTGTCAATAGCCAAAATTGGCAAACGCCCAAAAAGAGGAATGCCCGCATGGATGCTCAGGTCGCTCGCACACCGCCGCTGCAGGCAACGGCCGACTTCTGCACATTCGCCGTCCATGAGATTCGCGCGCTGGATTCGTCGAGCGATCGATTTGGCCGTGCACATCGTTGGTACGAGGCCTTGATTCGGCCTCACGGCCCGTATCGCAGCCGGTCGCCGGGCGAATTCATCGATCGGCTTTATCTCGAACGCCCGGTGGTGACGACCGACCTCGAAGTGCTGCGCCGAGTCGGTGCCTGGCTGATCGAGCGTGACGAGCCGACACGCATCAGCATCAACACGCACCCGGAATCGCTGACCAGCTCCCTGTTCGTGGAGACTGCGCTCGATTTTCAACGCAGAGCCCTCCAGGGCGGACACTCCATCTGCCTGGAGTTGATCGAATACGGTCGCAGCCGGGACAAGAATTCACTGGTGGCCAATGCGCAGCGCCTGCGCCGGGCGGGCTTGCTGATCGCGCTCGATGACTTTGGAAGCCGGGTCAACTGTTTCGATCTGTGCGCGGCCGGGATCGTCGACCTGCTCAAGATCGATACCAGTGTTACCAGCGCCGTGCACGTCGACCGCAACCAGCGCGCCATCGTGGAAAGCATCAAGACGCTTGGGCGGGGGCTCGGTGCAGGCGTGATTGCGGAAGGCGCCGAAACATCCGAACACGTGGAGGCACTGCGTTCACTCGGGGTCGAGTTCGCACAGGGCTTTTACTTCCACAAACCCCAAATGCTGGAGATCTGAGATGGCTGGTGCACTCGCTCACGAGCAACAGAATCAGGATATCGGGTGGCTGGTGGACGCGATGACGCGGATGGTGCGTCCCATCGTGCGGTTCGCGATCGGCCGGGTGTCCTGTGCGGCCCTGGTGAGCCTCGTCCGCGAGGTTTATGTGGAAGAGGCCAGAGACTACCTCGAACGGCAGAACCCGGATCGAAAAGTAACGCGTTCCGCGCTGGCCTTGCTGTGCGGCATGGACGGACGGGCCATCAAGACTTTCGAGGAGAACCCCGATCGGACCTATGCCGCTTCTGACGTCTGTTCCGAAGCCGCCATCCTGGAGATGTGGAACAAGGACGAGGCGTTCGCGGACAGTGAAACGGGTGAACCGGCCGAGCTTCTGATCCACGGTCCGCATGGCACTTTCCAGCGCCTCGTCAGCCGGGCCGCGGGGCGCGCGGTTACGCCGCAGACGGCGTTGGAGCGCTTGCTCGAAAGCGGCAATGTCGAGCTTCTGGAAGACGGCATGAAGGTTCGGCTTGTCGACCCTTTCTACAAGCCGGTCAAGGAGTCGGAGCGGACCGCTATCGAAGCGGGCAGCCTGGCCATCAACCGTCTGGGCAAGTCGGTCATTCACAACACCAGTGGCTTGCCCTCGAGTGCTTCGCCCTGGCTGCAGCAGGATCGCTGGTCCATGCGCATTCCGGCGCATCGGGTGGAAGAGTTGCGCAGCAACCTCAGAGAGGTTCTGCAACGACACATTCTGGAAGTCGAAAGCTGCATGGAGGCCGAGGAGAAGAAGCCTTCAGAGGTCTCCGAGTGTTCAGTAGGCGTGGGCTGGTATTACTGGGAAAGTCCTTCTGACCCGGATAGGTCCTGACCATCCCCTTTTCAATTCAATGCTTCAGGAAGGAGCGAATTATGGTGAACGTGATCGAAAAATCAGGTACAGGAATCGAGCGAAGCGGTACGGGTATTGAAAAATCCGGCACCGGCATCGAAAAGTCCGGAACGGGCCTTGTCCGCGCGACGGTGGTTCTGGCCGCGCTTGCCGCAATGCTGCTCAGCGTTACTGCGCTTGCCGCCGATACGCGGCTGGCGATTTCCGACAAGAACGGACACGCCATCGTCTCGGTTCACGGGGAGGATGGTGTGATGGTGGGCGCATCGACAGCTCCGATCGATGGGTCGGGTTATGCACGCATTCCACTGTATTCGGTACTTCAATCCGCGAACGACGTGTTTTCCATGGGGCTCATGGTGCAGGGGTCCGGCAGCGGGTCGGCCGGTGAGTCGGCCGGCTCCCGGGGCTCGAGCCTGCTGGTCCAGGGGTCGGGCAGCGGTGATGCCGGCGAGTCGTTCGAGAACGGAGGCCAGGTCCTGGTCCAGGGCTCGGGTAGCGGTTCTTCCGGCGAAAGCTGCAGTGACGGGCCGGGCCTGCTGGTTCAGGGCTCTGGCAGCGGTTCGTCGGGTGAAAGCTCGGGCTGCAGCGGTTCGGTGAATATCTGGGGCTATGCCGAGGTGGTCTTCGACCAGGCCGGTGCCCATGTCGTTGTCAATCAGGTTCAGGGAAGTCGGCAGGAGGAATTCCTCGTCGCCTTCCTGCCCGGGTCGAACGGTGAGTTTGCCTACTCGTCGGATCGGGGGCAAAGCAACCGTGGATTCGTGGCGACTCCCTGAGGTTTACCAAGACGTAACGCCAGAAACCGCGTTGCATGATTGTTGGGCGTTTGAGTCGTCAATCTCCCCCTTCCCGTTGACGGTTCATGCGTTGTTGGCTGCCCCGGCTCTGCCGGGGCTTTTTTATTTGTGGGACACTCCGCGCAGGGTTGTGCAGAGGCGTCCTACAGCGGCTTGTGTAGCGCCAATGCTGCGATCGTCACGAACACGATCAGTGCCAGCAGGTAGAAAGCCGTGGCGCGCGCCTGACGGTCGGCTCTGAAGGCGACTATTCCCAGCACGATGTAGGCGACCACGAGCAAGAGCTTGACGCCCAGCCAGGAGAGAACGGGCCAGCCCACGATGATCCACAGGGTGACGCCCGAGGCGAGCAGCAGCGTGTCGACGATATGCGGCGCGATCTTCCAGGCCTTGTGCTGCAGCGGCCGCACCAGCACGAGCCGGATGAATCCGCGCAGCGCAAAGCCGATTCCGCTGGTCAGCGCCAGGATAATGTGGATATTCTTCAGTAGCGGGTAGTAGTGCATGAGCAGGTCAGTTTGGGCACGGCTGCGCGGGAAATCCAGTGTGCGAGGATAGTGTGCGTGGGTGGTGTCCGATTGCCTGCATTCTATCGATAACGAGGACGGGACGAAACGGCGTGACTGAGAATACTACGGCACCGTATGAAGACCTGATCGACCGTATCATCGAGCGGGTCGGACGACGACTGGTGGTCGGCCTTCCACTGGGGCTCGGAAAGCCGAACCGGCTGGTCAACGCCCTCTACCGGCGCGCCTGCGATGATCGGGATCTGCAACTGGAGGTCGTCACGGCACTGTCGCTGGACCTGCCCGAGTCTTCGCACTGGCTTGCCAAGCGCCTGATGGATCCGGCCGTCGAACGGCTTTTCGGCGCCGATTACCCGCGACTGGATTACGTTAGAGACCAGCATGCCGGATCCGTACCGGACAACATCCGGATCACCGAATTCTACTTTCAGTCCGGGGCGGCGCTGGGCGTATCGCTCATGCAGCGCCACTACGTGTCGTCGAATTACACGCACGTGGCCCGTGACCTGGTCGGCCGCGGCATCAACCTGTTGCTGCAGCTCGTGGCCGGACCGGAGCAGGGTCGATACAGTCTGTCGTGCAATCCCGACGTGACCCTGGATGTCACGCAACGTCTGCGCGAGGAAGCTGACTGGCCCTGGATGGCGGTGGCCCAGGTCCACCCGGAGCTGCCGTTCATGCATGGCGACGCCGTGGTTGATGCCGATTTCTTCGATGAGGTGATCGACGAAGATCCGCGACAGCCGCTGTTTGCCGTGCCGCGCCCCTCCGTTTCGCTGCAGGATCATGCAGTGGGCGTTAACGCCTCACGCCTTCAGGCAGATGGCGGAACGCTCCAGATCGGTATTGGCTCGCTCAGCGACGCCCTGGTCAATGCCATGATTCATCGTCAGGCGGACAACCACGCCTACAGAGAATTGGTCGACCGGCTCGACGCGCCTTCGGCCAGTTTCGAGCATCTCGGCAGCTTCGACCAAGGGCTCTACGGCGCCAGCGAGATGTTCATGGACGGTTTCATGCATCTCTACCGGGCCGGGATTCTCAAGCGTGAGGTATTCGATGATCTCGAAACCCAACTGCGGCTCAACGCCGGCGAGTCCGTCGAACAGGCCGGCACGGGCGCTCTCATGGACGGCGGATTCTTCCTGGGCAGCGGCGAGTTCTACCGCTTTCTACGCGAGCTGGACGGTTCTGAATGTCCGCGCTTCCGGATGCACGGGGTGGGGCGGATCAACCAGCTCTACGGCGGGCAGGAAGCGCTGGAAGTCGCGCAGCGGCGGCATGCCTGTTTCATCAATACCTGCATGATGGTCACGGCGACCGGTGCGGCTGTCTCCGACGGACTGGCCGATTACCAGGTGGTTTCCGGCGTTGGCGGCCAGTACAACTTCGTGGCCATGGCGCATGCCATGGACGACGGGCGCTCGGTGTTGATGCTCCGTTCGACGCGCACGGACAGCAGCGGGGGTGCGTCATCTAACGTCGTCTGGGAGTACCCGCATACGACCATTCCGCGCCACCTTCGCGACCTGGTAGTGACGGAGTACGGTGTGGCCGAACTTCGTGGCCGCACCGACGAGGAATGCATCAAGGCGATGGTCGGCATCATGGATGCCCGTTTCCAGGACGAGCTGGTCGAGCAGGCGAAGCTGGCGGGCAAACTGGATGCCGACTGGGAAGTGCCTGCCGCGGCCCGGCGCAATACGCCGGCGCATCTCGAGCAGGCGTTCCAGGATTTTCGACCCATGTTTTCCGAGTATCCCTTCGGCAGTGACTTCACCGAAGTCGAGCAGCGTCTCATTCCCGCCCTGGAGCGCTTGAAGCGGCTATCGTCGGACAAGATGGGCCTGTTACGAGCCCTGCTACGTGGTCGGCCTGCAGCGCATGCCGAGGAGCTGGACCGGCTGGGTTTGGCTCGCCCGACTTCGTTCAGGGAGCGAGCGTACGCACGGCTTGTTGCCGCAATGCTGGAAGATGACGATTAACCCACCGTTTCCGTCATTCGAACATTGGTATTTCGAATTTGTTTGAGATTTGGTGCTTCGAATTTGGTGCTTAAAGCGTAATCCATTCCCCAATTGCCTCCGCCGTTCGTTCCGGCTGCTTCATCCACGCGTAATGATCTGCTTTTTGTGTATCGCCCTTGGCCTCGATGACCCGCATCGAGACATCGCACTTGCCCAGCTTGCCCAGAAGCCAATCCAGCGAACCGGGTGGCACGAACCAGTCGTCGGCCATATCCAGGGCCAATACCGGGACCTCGAGTGCCTGCAGGCCGGCTTCCAGGTCCATATCCACCCCTGAAGGTCGATATTGCCCGGAGCGCGCGCTGCGCGCCCAGTCGGCCATCACGTCTCGCGCTTCGTTGCCGGCAAAACCCACGCGTTTTCCGGGGTAGTAGCCGAAAATCGAACCCAGGGCGGGGAACGCGAACATGGTGGCCATCATTACCGCTTTCATGGGCCAGGGAAAGGCGCGCCAGTAGGGCGAACCGCCGGCGACGATTACCAGTCCCCGGCAGCCTTGTGCTTCGGAGGCGGCGCTCAGGCAGGCGAACTGCGAGCCCAGGCTGTGGCCGCCGAGCATGTGGCCTTTCGGGGCATGTTCCGTCACCGCCCGGCGGGCGGCGCCGATATCATCGATCAGTTCTCGGTAGCCCCAGTTCGACTGCCGGCTCGCGCGCAGACTCGACGAGCCATTGCCGCGCCATTCATGGATGAAAACCTCGATCCCGCGGTCTGCCAGTGAGCGGGCGAAACGGATGAACAGGCGTGCGCTCAGGCCCATGCCGGGCAGGAACAGCAGTGTGTGGCGAGGCTGCTCGGCGGCGACGTGGATCAGTTCGAAGCGATGGCCGTCGCGGGAAGTGACCGGGATGACGGGCTGGTCGTGGGGCATGGGGCTCGAAGTGTTAAGTGTTAAGTGTGAAGTGGGAAGTGACAGGTACTACTGAGGTTGGGTTGGGGTTTATAGTGGTTTGCTTTCATGGTACGGACGTTATTTCTTATGGCACATATTGATCCCTTGCCGGCAGATCATACCCCGGAGCTGGCTGAGACTTTCGAGCACTTCGAAGAGATTCTAGGCTTTGTGCCCAACAGCTTGCTGACCATGCAGCGGCGGCCGAAGATCGTGCAGGCCTTCGGCGAGTTGACCGCCGCGGTGATGGAGCCCGAAGGGAGCGTGGATCCGGCATTCAAGCGCCTGCTGGCGCATTTTGCCAGCCGTGCGGCCGGCTGCCAGTATTGCGAGGCCCATTCACTCGTGGCCGCGGGTATCAGCGGCCTGCCTGATGAAAAGCTCGAGGCGCTATGGGAATACCAGACCAGCGAGCACTACTCGGAAGCCGAGCGCGCGGCGCTGGATTTCGCGCTGGCCGCCGGCTCCGTGCCCAACGGCGTCGACGAGGAACTCATGGCGCGACTGAAGCAGCACTGGAGCGAGGACCAGATCGTCGAGCTACTGGCGGCCGTGTGCCTGTATGGCTTTCTCAACCGCTGGAACGATTCCATGGCCACCGACCTGGAAGACGGCCCGAAAGCGCTGGGCGAGAAGGTGCTCCAGTCGGGCGGCTGGACCGGCGGCAAGCACGTTAAGTGATGTTGGCTGGTTTGCTGGTTGGCTCGTTCGCTTGTTGATTGCGATTGCAGGTCGGCGTCGCGACCTACGAATCGAGTGCTTCGAGAAAAGCCGAGACCTGTTCCTGCGTGGTGGCCCATGAGCAAACCAGCCGCGCGAGATCGTCGTGGCCCGGCCAGATGTGGAACTGGAAGCCCTTTTCCTTGAGCGCGGCCAGCTTTTCGGGCGAGGCTTTCATGAAAACTTCGTTGGACTCGACCGGCCAGTACAGCGAGGCGCCCTCGATAGCTTCGATGCCCCGGGCGAGTTCCGTAGCACGCGCGTTGGCGATTCCGCCGAGCTCCAGCCACAGGTCGTCATCGAGCATGGCCAGCAGCTGGGCCGAGATATAGCGCATCTTCGAGAACAGGTGGCCGGCGCGCTTGCGTCGCCGCTCCATGCCTTCCAGCCATTCGGGGTGGCCGAACACGACGATCGCCTCGGCCGTCAGTGCCCCGTTCTTGGTCGCGCCGAAGGAGAGCACATTCACCCCGGCCTTCCAGGTGGTCTCGGCGGGATGGCAATCGAGGTGATGCACGGCGTTGGCGAAGCGTGCGCCGTCCATGTGCAGGTTCAGTCCCCGCTCGTGCGTGGCTTCGGCGATGGCCCTGATTTGCTCGGGCCGATAGCTTGTACCGCACTCGGTCGCCTGGGTGATCGACACGACCGAGGGCTTGACGTTGTGAACGCCGTGCGCGCCCGCGCTGTCGATGGTGGCCGCCACCGTATCGGCATCGAGCTTGCCGTTGTCGCCGGCAAGCGGCAGCAGCTTCGCGCCGCCGGAGAAGAATTCCGGCGCGCCGTTTTCGTCGTTGTGGATGTGGGCCAGCTCGTGACACAGCACCGCGCCCCAGGGCGGGCTCAGTTCGGCGATGGCCACACAGTTGGCCGCCGTGCCGGTGGCGATCGGCAAGACGCTGCAGTCGGTGTCGAACAGTTCCGAAAAGCGTTGATCAAGCTGCTTGCTGTAGCTGTCGTTGGAATAGGCGGTAGCAAAGCCCTCGTTGGCCCGCGAGATCGCCTCGATCATGGCCGGATGAGCCGGCGCTTCGTTGTCGCTGGTGAAATTCATGAATTGGGTTGGCTGGTTCGCTTGTTTGCTTGTTGGCTCGTTGAGTGATCGTACGGCACGAAATCGATGATTTGATGCCTATCGGCATTGCATTATGCCAGCCTGAGTGAGCACGCTGTGGAACCAGCGAACCAGCGAACCAGCGAACCAGCGAACCAGCGAACCAGCGAACCAGCGAACCAGCGAACCAGCGAACCAGCGAACCAGCGAACCAATAACGCCCCCACCGCGATGACGAACCCGGTCGCCGCGCACCGCGTTAGGGCCGGCATTTCCCGGCACCACCCGTTCCCACTCCACCCACCAAAAGGCGACAATACGCCCCCATGAGCAAGATCCCGACCTTCGATCCCGCCGAGGTGATGCAGCGCGACATTGCCGGGCTGAAGCGGCGTCACAAGCAGTTGGCGCGCTTTCGCGGTCCGGCCGAGAAGCGGCAGCGCCTGTTCGACGAATATCGGCAATGGCTGGATGATTCCCGGGCAAGGCGGCAGTTGCGGGCCGAGAACCGGCCCGACACCGGCGAGCCGCCCGATCTGCCGATCAGCGCGCATGCCGAAAGCATCGTCGAGGCCATCCGCGACAACCAGGTGGTGATCGTCGCCGGCGAGACGGGGTCGGGCAAATCGACCCAGTTGCCCAAGCTTTGCCTGAATGCCGGCCGCGGGGAGCGTGGCTTGATCGGCTGCACCCAGCCCAGGCGTATCGCGGCGCGCTCGGTGGCACGCCGCGTGGCGGAGGAACTGGACACCGACCTCGGCCAGGCAGTCGGTTTCCAGGTGCGCTTCACCGACCGGGTCTCCGACGAGAGCTATATCAAGTTCATGACCGACGGCATCCTGTTGGCCGAGGTCCATCACGATCGCCTGCTCGACGCCTACGACACCCTGATCATCGACGAGGCGCACGAGCGCAGCCTCAACATCGACTTCCTGCTCGGCTATCTCAAGCAACTGACACAACGCCGACCGGACCTGAAGATCATCATCACCTCGGCGACCATCGACACCGAGCGATTCGCCGAGCACTTCGACGGCGCCCCCGTGATCACCGTCGAGGGCCGCGGCTACCCGGTCGATATCCAGTACCAGGAACCGAATGAGAGCGAGGATCTGCCGCAGCAGGTGCGCCGGGCGGTCGACACGGTCAGCCGCATCGACTCGCGTGGCGATATCCTGGTCTTCCTGCCCGGCGAGCGCGAAATTTTCCAGGTCTCGAGGGCGCTCAAACGTGCCAACCTGTCGCACACCGAGGTGCTGCCGCTCTACGCCCGGCTGCCCTCGGCCAGCCAGGACCGGATCTTCAAGACCGGTAAGGGCCGGCGTATCGTGCTGGCGACCAACGTGGCCGAGACCTCCCTGACGGTGCCGGGCATCCGCTTCGTGATCGATTCGGGGCTTGCGCGGATTTCGCGTTACGCCGCGCACTCGAAGGTGCTGCGCCTGCCGGTCGAGCCGGTCTCGCAGGCCTCCTGCAACCAGCGCGCCGGGCGCTGCGGCCGCGTCGGACCGGGTACCTGCATCCGGCTTTTCGACGAGACTGATTTTCTCTCGCGCCCGGATTTCACCGAGCCGGAAATCCAGCGTGCCGGGCTGGTCGGCGTGGTGCTGGAGATGCTGGCCCTCGGATTGGGCGACCCCGAGGAATTCCCCTTCGTCGATGCGCCGCCTAAACGGCTGATCGGCGAAGCGCGCCAGAGCCTGTTCGAGCTTGGTGCGATCGATGAAGAGCGTCGACTGACGAAGCCGGGTCGCCAATTGGCGCGCCTGCCGGTTGATGTTCGCCACGCCCGCATGCTGGTCGAGGCCGCCGGGCGCGGCGCGCTGGCCGAAATGCTCGTGCTGGTTGCCGGCCTGTCGATCCCGGATGTCCGCGACCGCCCGCTGGACCAGCAGCAGGCCGCTGACCAGGCTCACCAGCAGTTCGTGGTCCAGGGTTCGGACTTCCTCACCCTGCTGGAATTGTGGCGGTGGTGGCAGGACGCACGGGCCGGGCACTCCCGCAGCCAGGCCGACAAGCTGGCCCGCAGGCATTTCCTCGCGCCCCAGCGCCTGCACGAGTGGGGGCAGCTGCACGGCCAGTTAAAGCAGATCGCCAGGGACGAGCGCTGGCGGGCGGGCAAGCTCGGCGCGGCCGAGCCGGAAGCGATTCATCGCAGCCTGCTGGCCGGGCTGCTGGGCATGGTGGGCCAGCACCAGGAGAGCGGCGAATACCAGGGCGCGCGCGGCCACAAGTTCCGCATCTTTCCCGGTTCCGTGCTGGCCAAGCGCAATCCCGGCTGGATCATGGCGGCCGAGCTCGTGGAGACGGCACGACCCTATGCACGCATGGTCGCGCCCGTGAAACCCGAATGGCTGGAGCAGCAGGGCGCGCACCTGCTCAAGCGCCGGGTATTCGACCCGCACTGGGACAAGCGCTCCGGGCGAGTGATGGGTTTCGAGCAGCTCAGCCTGCACGGCCTTGTGCTGGTCGAAAAGCGCCGGATTCACTTCGGGCCGCACGATCCGGACACCGCCCGCTCGATCTTCATCCGCCACGCCCTGGTTCGCGGCGAGATACATGCAAAGGCCGAGTTTCTCAAGCGCAATGCCGCGCTCAAGCGGGAACTGGCCGAGCACGAGCACAAGCGCCGCCGCCGCGACGTGCTGGCCGCCGAAGCCGAGTTGGAAGCTTTCTTCGCCGAACGTCTGCCGCCGGCGATCTACACCACCAAGGCCTTCGCCCGCTGGTACGAGAAACTCGACGAGGACGAGCGAGGGCGCTTGCTCTACGACCGCGCCACGCTATTGAGAGACGAGGCGCCGCTGGCCGGCCAGGAGGCTTTTCCCGAGTCGCTGGCGATGGAGCCGGAGCGCTTTCGTCTGCACTACCATTTCGATCCGGCCTCCGAGCGAGACGGCGTCACGCTGGACTGCCCATTGCACCTGCTCAACCGGCTCGAGCCCGGCCGATTGCAATGGCTGGTGCCCGGGCTGCTCGAGGAGAAGGTGACGGCCCTGATCGCCAGTCTGCCCAAGGCCAAGCGCCGTTCCCTGGTGCCGGCGGCCGACTACGCGCGTGCGGCCATCGAGTCCCTGGGACCACCCGAGGGAGCGCTGATCGACCGGCTGGCCGAGGCGCTCACGCGCATGTCGGGGATGGCCGTGGGGCCGGGCGATTTCAAGCTCGAAAAGCTGCCGAGACACCTGAATTTCCTGGTGCGCGTACAAGGCGAGGGCGGAAAAATACTGGGCCAGAGCCGGGAAATCGACGCGCTGATCGAACGCTTCAGTGACCAGGCCCGGCGCGAGTTCATGGATCGTCAGGCCGGAGAGTGGCAACAAGACGGGCTGGGCCCGGACGAGTTTCCCGACCTGCCCGAAGTGATCACGACCCGCGGCGGTCACCGCGCATGGCCGGCAGTGGTGGACCAGGGAAATCGCGTCGGCGTGCGACTTTTCGACAGTGTGTCGGATGCACGGCATGCTCATCGGGAAGGTTTACTGGTGATTCTTCGGGAAGCGCTACGCGACAAGTGGAAATATCTCAAGAAGAACCACGGCCTGTCGCGCGAGGCCCAGCTGGCCTGGACGCGCGTGGAGGATGTCGGCGCGCTTACCGAAGCACTGCGCAATCTGGTGCTGAGATATGCTCTGGGAGATGCCTGGGCGGTTCGGGACTCGGCCGCCTTCGATCACCTGGCGAGCGCCGTTCGTCGGGAATTGCTGGGAAATTACAGCGAACTGGCAAAGACTATCGATGAATGTCTTCGAAAATGGCATGAGCTATCGATGTGGATCGATTCCCTGGAGGAGGCCGTGCCGGCTGCATTCGAGGATATGCGAAGCCAGCTCGACGACCTGATGTACGCCGGTTTTCTCGACGACATCGAAGCCGACAGGCTGTCATGCTACCCGCGCTATCTTGAGGCGCTCCGCCTGCGACTGGAGGCGCTGGAGCTCGATCCCGTGCGCGACAAGCAGCGGATGGAAGAGGTGCAACCGTGGTGGCAGCGCTATTTCGACCACCTGGCCGAGGGTGGCTGGTACACTCCGGCGCTCGATCGCTATCGCTGGCTGATCGAGGAATATCGCGTCCAGCAGTTCGCGCAAAAGCTGGGAACGGCCGAGAAAACCTCGCGACAACGACTGGAATCGGCCTGGTACGAGGTGGCTGCCGAGAGCGGGGAAATTGCGTGACCAGTGTCTCAATTGTCTGACTGAAATACCTGAATTAACGGAACTTTTATGGATTGAGCATAGTCCCTTGACCGTAAAAGACAGTACAATGGCGCGCAAAGTGCCTGTTGCAAGGCGCACAGACCAGCCAGGAGAATTCCGATAGTGAGACCAGTGAAGTTCAAATTTGTATCGGCCCTAGTTCTCTCGGGCTTTTTTGCAATGGCCTCCGCCCAGACGATCGAGTCCAGCGGCATCTCGTTCAAAGTCGCCGGTTCGGATGGCTTCCCTATCCTTGATACTGGGGCAGGCAGCATTCTTGACTATGACTTGTCCAACAATCGCATCGATTTCAAGGTCGGTGCGACCGGCAGCCTGGAAGACCCTTTCTTCTGCTTCGATTTCTCCGATCCGGGCAGCGCTGCTGTAACCCTTAATGCTACGGATGCTAACGGGCACGTGGTGATGGATGCGGTGGGCCTGGCTTCCGAACTCAGCTACAAATTGGCTGACACCATTTCATTTTCGCCGTCGAATTCGGTGCAGTGCTTCTTCCAGAATAATACCGAGCAGAATCCCAATTTCGGCCTGTTCGGTGAACTGGCCGACAATCAGGCCACTGAAACTGTGGACGAAGGCTCGTTGTTTAGTGACAAGTTCGCGGCGTTTGCGGAACTGGATGTTCAGTATTCCAGCTTGCAAATCAATTCGCGCGAATCAATCGGTTTCGGCGATGTAGCGATTTCCCCGGGCGATGTCATTGATTACAAATTGGTGATCAAAAACACCGGCAATGCTGCTGCCGACGAATTAGCTTTCCAGGAAGTCTTTCCGGAATATCGGGACGTTAATGATCTGCCGGAATCTCACTTTACAGCAGCTTTGAGTGAGGGGGTTTGGCAATGCGTGCCTTCTGGTAATGCTGTTTGTCCCGGTACGGCAGTAGAAAATCCGGAAATCCCTGGTACTACCGAAGGATTTGGATATCTGCGATTTGAGCCTGGGTCTCTTGAATTGCCTGCCGGAACCTCCTCACTGACCTTTACCATTACTCGGCAGGTAATGATGGGGTCTGAGGGCTCCATAAACTTTTTTGCCGGTGCCGTTAATGGGCCAGGTAGTAACGCTAAGAACGCAGCCGCGAAAGCCAGCCTGTCCATTCTCGAGGAACCGGCCAGCATGGCGTTCGTTGAGCAGCCAACAGACGCTGTGTTGAACGAGCCGATCAATCCTGCGGTGACCATCGAATTGCTGGACGACAGCGGCGCACGACTGAATGTTGATAGCACTACGCCACTTGATCTTTACCTGTGGACCAGTGACGAAAGCAGTGCGAGCCGAATCAGGAATGGCGTAACCCCCGAGAATGGTTTGTACACTCTTGACAATATCGTGATCGAGACAGCGGGGGAGTACTTTCTGAGAGCTGATGTCGATGGCCTCGCAGACGTGGATAGTCAGACTTTTGTAGTCGACTGACAACAACCCAGCAGGCTTTTCAAATCTGGCATAGATGTCTTTGGGCATTTGCGAAATCCCGGGATGAAGGCCGTGGTGTTCCCCGCACCTACTCCCACTCCGCTTCGGCTGGAGCCCGGCTGTCTGGCCGATCGAGTGCAGAATGACGGATTCGACAGAGGGACTTGAAGCGGGTAAGGCTCGTTTCATGCAACTCATTTTGCGCTGGATCGAGAACTACGCGCAGAGAACGGGAAAATCCGTAGACCAATTGCAGCTATTGCTCCACGAGCTCGCCGAATCCCCCAGCACAAACTCGGAACAGACGCTATCCAGCATCTGGCACGCGCTTTCCGCCCTTTCCCGCATACGGCCCGAGCGAGCCGTCGTAGAAGCTACCATCCTCCTGCCGCAGGCCCTGGAGTCGCAGCAGTCCGATCCGGAGTTTCCTGCTGAGTGCTCGGAAGAAGTGGCCGGTCTCTTGGAGCAGCTCAGGACCCTGACCTTCTTCGGGCGGACCTACCTGCCGGACGACCAGGCCCGGGCCGAGGGTCTGAGGCAGTTGCTGATGGCGCTGGTGGCCGACGTTCGCGTGGTGCTGATCGCGCTCGCCTGGCAGATCGCACGCCTGCACGCGGCACGCGACGCTGACGAGGCCACCCGGCGCGAAGTGGCGCGCGAGACGCAGCTGATCCACGCACCGCTGGCCAATCGCCTGGGGATCTGGCAGTTCAAGTGGGAACTCGAGGATCTTTCTTTTCGCTATCTCGAACCCGATACCTATCGGCGCATCAGCCGGCTGGTGGCCGAGAAGCGTTCCGACCGGCAGGCCTTTATCGAGCGGTTCATGGCCCGCCTGCGGGAGCTACTCGGCGAGTCCGAAATCGCGGGCGATGTCAGCGGCCGGGCCAAGCACATCTACTCGATCTGGCGCAAGATGCAGCGCAAGGGGCTGGACTTTCATGAGCTTTTCGACGTGCGTGCCGTGCGGGTGCTGGTCGACACGGTGGAGCAGTGCTACACGGTGCTCGGTCTGGTTCACACGCAGTGGCAGCCGGTGCCGGGCGAGTTCGACGACTACATCACCAACCCCAAGTCCAATCTCTACCAGTCGCTGCACACAGCCGTGCGCACCGACAGTGGCCGGGTTGTGGAAGTGCAGATCCGCACGCACGAGATGCACCGTCACGCCGAGCTGGGCGTGGCGGCGCACTGGCGCTACAAGGAAGGCGGTCCACGCGACGATGCGCTGGAAAAGCGAATCGGCGCGATGCGCCAATTACTCGAAGCACAAGAAGAAGGCGACGACGAAGCCCTGCTGGAGAGCTTCAGCAACCTCACCACCGAGGATCGTGTCTATGTGCTGACCCCCAAGGGCGAGGTACGCGACCTGGCTGCTGGGGCGACGCCGCTGGATTTCGCCTACCTGATTCACACCGAGGTCGGGCACCGCTGTCGGGGTGCCCGGGTCAACGGCCGCATCGTGCCGTTGACCTACCAGCTTCGCAACGGCGATCGTGTCGAGATCCTCACCACCCGGGAGCCGCGGCCTTCGCGTGACTGGCTGGTTCCGCGCCTGGGCTACATCGGTACGGCGCGGGCACGGGCCAAGGTGCGGCAATGGTTCCGCCAGGCCAACCAGGACGAGAACCTTGCTGCCGGAAGGCAGGCGATCGAAGCCGAGTTTCGCCGGCTTGATCTCGACCTGGAGGAAATCCGGAAGGTGATGGAGAAGTTCAACGCCACGCGCGTCGAGGACCTCTATGTCAGCGTCGGTGCCGGCGACGTGACGGCCACCCAGGTCGCCCAGGCGGTCGAACGCCTGCATGCGCGCGAGCAAAAGGAAAGCGAGGGAATTTCGCTGCAGCGCCGACCCGCGGAACGCGACGGCGGCGACGACGTGCGCATCGAAGGCGTGGGCAGCCTGATGCATCATATGGCGCGATGCTGCCAGCCCGTTCCGGGTGACTCCATCGCCGGCTACATCACTCGGGGACGGGGGGTGAGCATCCATCGTCGGGACTGCCGGCAATTCATCAACCTTCAGGGAAGCCAGCCCGAGCGGGTACTCGACGTGCAGTGGGCCAGCGGGCCGCGCAGCCGCTATGCATCCCGAATCGTGATCCACGCCTGGGACCGGCGCGAGCTCATCAAGGACATCGGCACCTTGCTGGCGTCAGAGAAGGTCAACGTGACCGGGATGAACGCACGGCATGCCGATAGCGGCGATGAGGTCGAGATCGAGTTAACGGTCCAGGTGGAAGGCTTCGACCAACTCGCCACGCTGCTCAACCGCCTGCAGACCATTCCCAGCGTCACCGACGCAAGGCGGTTACGTTAGCCGGCAGGAAAATCTTATAAACGCGAAGACGCGAAGACGCAAAGAAAAATCATAAAACCAGGAAAGACATCAAAGATTAGAAATTGTCTGATTGGTTGAGAAGACTTCTGAGGATTAAGCACTGTTCATTGGGTTGGAACCAATACTGAAGAAACCTATTCTGTTTGCGTGTATTCGATGTCTTCCGTGTTTCTTAACTTCCTTCATTCTTCGCGTCTTTGCGTCTTTGCGTTTCCAAGGTTTTCTGGTTTATTGGATCCCATCAGCTCACAGATGGCGCGCCGGGCCGCATCAAAGCTGAAGTGTTCCTCGACGTTGGCCAGGCCGCCGTCGGATAGCTTCGTCCAAAGCGCTTCGTCGCTGTAGGCGCGTACGACGGCCCGGGCAAAGCTTTCGGTCGTGTCCGCGACGAGTACGTCCTCACCGTCCTGGAGATACATGCCTTCGGCCGCGCAGCCGGTGGCCACGACCGGCAGGCCCCAGGCCATCGCCTGGTTGACCTTGCCTTTCACGCCGGCGCCGTAGCGCAGTGGGGCGACTGAAAGCCGACAGCCTTCCAGGTAGGGCGTGAGATCGGCTACGAAGCCATGGATGACAACCCCCTCGCTGCGTCGTTCGCGCAGTGCATCAGGCATGCGGCTGCCGATGATGTGCAGGCGCGCATCGGGAATTTCCGTCCTCACCAGCGGCACGATCTCATCGATCAGCCACTCGACCGCATCCAGGTTGGGCGGATGCTGGAAGCCGCCGACGAACAACAGGTCGCGACGCTCCCCCCAGTCGCGACGACGACCGTGGATGCGGTGGATATTCGAGAGCACACGAATACGAGCGTCGGAAACCAGTTCCTCCAGCAATTCCTTTTCGACCGGACTGACGACCAACGTTGCGTCCGAGCGGCGAATGAGCGACAACTCGGCGTCACGCGTCTTGCGGGCCCGGCGCAAGGCTTTCTCATCGCCGGAGAATTCGGCCATGCGTTGTTCGCGCAGGAAGTGCAGGTCCACGGTGTCGAATATCACGTCGGCCGTGCGGCAATGCTTTCGAATGATGGCCAGCAAGGGTTCAAGCACATAATGACGGCTGACGAGCACATGGTCGATGCGTTGTCCGTGTTCGCCCAGCCAGTCCTCGATGTCGCTGATCCACGGATGGTGCGGCACCTCGATACCTTGCGCCTGCATATCGGGCGTATAGCGCGCGACCCAGGCCAGGTTCTCCGGAATGAAACTGACGCGGTATCCCAGGTCGCGCAGGATGGTGAGCATGGCCATCATGCGCATCGACCCGGAATCCTTGTCGGGCTCCGGGGTGATTGCGTCGACGACGAGCACATGGCCGCGGCTGCGGTGATGGCGGGCGCGGTACACGGCTTCCGTGGCTTCCGGGCCGGACACCGGTTCGGGCTGAAGACGCAGTTGCTTCTGCCAGCGCTTGAGAAACTTCTTTCGATTGACGGCCTGGTAGCGCTTGGTGCCGGATGATTCATCCTTGCCTGAACTGACCCCCTCGTGGTGCACGATGGTGCAGGCGGGTTGGTAGATAACCCGCAAACCGGATTCGCGTACGCGGAAACACAAGTCGGTGTCCTCGTAGTAGGCCGGTGCATAGTGCTTGTCGAAGCCGCCGAGCTGATCGAAGACGTTCCTTTCGATGGCCAGACAGGCGCCCGAGACGTAGTCGGCTTCGCTGGCGAAACTGTATTCGGGACGGTCGGGCAGGTCGCCGCGTCCGTAGTTCCAGCCGGATCCGTCCTTGAACACGATGCCGCCGGCTTCCTGCAATCGTCCGTCCGGGTAGACAAGCCGGGCACCGACAATTCCGGTGTTGGGGAAAGTCTTGAAGGTTTTCACCAGGGCTTCGAGCCAGCCAGCGGTTACGGTGGTGTCGTTGTTGAGAAATACCAGGTAATGCCCGCGTGCCACTTCGGCGCCGGCATTGCAGCTTGCGATGAAACCGCTGTTCTCGGCGTTGGTGACCACCTTCACGCCCCGACACTGTGCCAGGTATTCGCCTGTGCCATCCTCGGAGCAGTCGTCGACCACGATCAGTTCGAATGCTGCTGCACCGGCGTGATCGGCAACGGAGTTCATACAGGCCGAGGTGTAGTGCACCTTGTTGAACACCGGCACCACGATGCTGACGATCGGCTCGTCGGCCTGATCGAATGACACCGGATGCAGCTCTTCGCCGGGCACCTCCACCGTTTGCGGCATGAAGGGCATGTCACCCTGCGGGCCGGCCTGCTGCTGCATCAGTTCCAGCGTGCCCTTCGCGCCCTGGAAACGCAGGTTGTGGAAAAGTCGTTTCAGCAGGCGGGGCCAGCGCAGCGGATTGTAGACGCGTCGGAGTACAGCATTGGCGGCGATCCGGTTGGCGACCCGAATCGGGCGGGTCATCCGCCAGGACCGGCTTGCGAATACGGTCTGTAGCTCCCGGTCGAGGTGCTCCGCCCGGGCGAGCTGCGCTTCGGCATCGTTGCGTGCCAGCTGAAGCTCTCTTTCTGTGGATTGCAGCTGCTTTTCTGTGGTTTCCAACCGTTCTTGTCTATCTGCAAGGCGTTGCTGTGCCTCGGACAGGTGCTCCTTGTGCTCGAAGACTTCGCCTTCGAGCCGCTTTGCCCATTGCGTGCGTTCCCGGGCCAGGCGCTCCTGCTTCCGTGCCCAGTCGCTTCGTGCTTCCAGGTCGATGCGCAACGCTTCGACATCATTTCGCAACGCTGTGCGCTGTTGCCGCGCATCGACCAGTTCGGCGGTCGTGCCGGCATGCCGGAGCATGTCGTTGGTGGACGGGCCCGCTGCCGCAGGCACGGTCGTTTGCAGGTCCACGATGCTATCGAGTGACGAAAGCGTCTCGCTGATCGCCCCTTCGGCGGGAAGGGCGGCCCTCAGGGCTTCGAGCTGCTCGGGTTGCTCACGCAGCAGCTTGATGATGCCGACGAGGTCCTGAGGGTCAGGATCGAAAAGCATCCCGTCGGTTTCGTGGCGGATGCGTTCGACGAAGCTGCCCGTGCGAGTGGCCAGCGGTACGAGACCGAGCGCCCTGGTCTCGGTCAGCGTGTAGTTCCAGGTCTCGGCCACTGTGGACAGGAACAGTGCGGCCTGCGCGCCGATCCGAGCAAGATGGCTGGGTAATTCGTCGTGACGATAGTCGAGTACGATGTCGACATCGGGCTGGCCGAAAAAGCGCAGGCCGTGCTGGCCGCAGCCCAGGAGGGTGACTCGCGCGTGCTGTCGAAGGTCATTCAGCGCCGCCTCGAGCAGGCCCAGTCCCTTGCCCGGCGACAGCCGCCCCACGACAACCAGGTTGAGCCGGCCATCGGGCAGAGCCTGCGGCGCCACCGCTGGCGCGTCGGCCGGCCAGCCGGTAAAGCCGTGGGGAATGACCTTGGCCCGCTCCAGGGGGTCATCGACCAGGCGCCGCCAGCGCTCGAGTACGTGCTCGGCCGGTGCGGTGAGGACAACATCGTGTTCTCGGACGGTTTCGAGCCAGTCGTCGGCCAGCATTTGCCAGCGTTCCGCGCGATCTTCGGCAAACAGGAAACGGTCGCCGGAATCGTTGATGGCGCGATCCAGTTCAATCCGGCCGTCCTCACCGACCCACGAGAGCGGATCCTGGTCGAGTACGGGCCAGGCCGGGTAGTAATCGTGCAGCATTTCGACCGTCGGCAGGCCGGTGGCCAGCGAATCCAGGCTGTGCCCGATCAGTGAAGAGACGATGACCCTTGCCACACCGTAGCGCCGGACTACTGCGTTGAGTATCTCTCGATAGCGCGCGTGTTCGCTGTCCGTGCCGGCGATTGCCGGCGCCAGTGTCCACTGGTGAATACAACCGCGTCCGGGCCCGGCGGCGTAAAGCTTGAGCCACTGTCCGTGGACCATGCCGTCGGTTCGGCCGCCAGCCGAAAGCACCAGATGGTTGTTCGCTGTGTCGGCGGCGACCAGATCATCGATCCAGCGCGCCACGCCGCCGCCCCAGTCGTGGCTGATATGCAGTATCACCGGTCGCTCGTCGAAGCCGAACAACGGAATGGGAGTGGCACTGCCTTCCCCTGCCAGTCGCTCGACTGCGCCGCGCAGGTGGCCGAGCGCCGCGCACTGATCGGGCATGTCCGGTCGATGATCGCCATTGGCACGCGGGTCGCGGATCCAGAGACCGTCGTAAATCCAGCAATGGCCTCGTTCGGCCTGGCAGACGGCGTCTTCGACGTGGCCGGCCGGGATGATGGCCAGGCGCTCGGGTTGCAGACGCACGGGTGACCAGTGCAGGCCCGACGCGGCCTGGACAACGGTATCGATTCTTCCGGCTTCGGGGTCCATGAGGCCTGCAGCCGGATCCAGGCCGGGCTGATGGTTGCCTGGCAGGGTCAGCAGCGGCGGGCAATCCGGGGCATGCAGCACATGTTCGAGGCGGCCGCCGAATCGCTCGGGCAGCGCCAGGCCCGGCGCCAGTAGCACGACGTCGTCACTGGTGCGGCGTCGATCGATAGCGCCTAACCAGGTCCACCATGGGCCCCGGGTGCCGGGCAGAACCTCCAGGCTGGATGGCGCGGGGCCACCCTCGCTGGACACGATCTCGCCGGGCAGCTGCCGTCGCAGGGCCGCGATCCAATCGGGCTCGACCGTGACGCCCGGCTCGGTCAGGATGATGACCAACCCGGAGGCTTTGCTTGTGGTGTCGGTATCAGTCACCGGACTGGTGTGGCATGAGAACGTTGCTTCAAGTCGAAAGGTGGACGGTATACTGCCGCAACCGGTTCGGCCGGTCGAGCCCGTCTCCGCAAACGGGCAATTATCCTTCAACCACCGTCTTCTGTCATCTCGGGTATGGCCAGCAAGCCGCAGCGCCGCCGCAAGAATCGTCCAGGTTCGAGGAAGCCGCCGGCCACCGGGCGCTGGCCGCGCTGGATTGTCCGTCCGCTGTGGTTCGCGCTGGGGCTGGCTGTCGGCCTTCTGGGTCCATGGATCTGGTGGCTCGACCGGGAAGTGTCGTTGCGCTTCGCCGACCGGCACCTTGCCGAGGCTAGCCATGTCTACGCCCGCCCGCTGGAGTTGCACGACGGTCTGGCCTTTTCGCGCCGGGATTTGCTGATCGAACTGGAAGCAGCCGGTCTGCGCGCTGGTTCACCCCAAAGGCCGGGGCGTTTTCGTCTTGACGGCGAACGCATCGAGTTGCACCTGCCGGCATTCGACTTTCCGAATGACCCCCAGCCGGCGCAGCGCGTTTCCCTGAGGGTTCGAGACGATCGCATCCACCTCCCCGAAGAAACGCCGATCCTGCGTCTACCACCATCCGAGCTGGGCCGCATCCTGCCGCTGGACGACCGTGTACGCACGCCATTGGAGCTGGCCGAGTTCCCGCCCCAGCTGGTTGCGGGTGCCCAGGCGGTCGAGGATCGCCGCTTCAAGCATCATTTCGGCATCGACCTGCGCGGCCTGGTGCGGGCCATGTGGGCCAATTTTCGGGCCGGCCGGGTGGTGCAGGGCGGCAGCACCATTACCCAGCAACTGGTCAAGAACCTGTTTCTTTCACCCGAGCGCAGTCTGCTTCGCAAGTTTAATGAAGCGATCATGGCCGTGAGCCTGGAGCTGCGCTTTTCCAAGGCCGAAATTCTCGAGGCCTGGCTCAACGAGGTCTATATGGGCCAGGACGGACGCCGTGCGATTCACGGTTTCGGGCGCGCGGCCGAGTACTACTTCGGCCAGCCGCTCGCGGCGCTGGACGCCGGTCAACTTGCACTGCTGGTGGGAATGGCGCGCGGTGCTTCCTGGTATCACCCATTGCGCAATCCGGAGCGGGCACGTGCGCGTCGCGACCTCGTACTCGGCATGTTCCACGAGACCGGGCTGATCGACGAGGCGACACTGGAGCGCCAGCGCAGTGGCGGTCTGGGGCTGCGTCCTTCTCTGAGCTCGGGAGCAAGCCAGTACGGTGCCTTCATGGATCTGGTTGGCCGCCAACTACGAGCCGACTACCGAGAGCGCGACCTGCGCGGTAAGGGGCTGCGGATTTTCACGACGCTGTCGCCGTCTGCCCAGAAGCGCGCTGAAGCCGCGCTGGTCCAGGGGCTCGCCCGGGTCGAGCGTGAATCCGACTCATTGCAGGGCGCGATTGTTCTGCTCGAGCCAGACAGCGGTGAGGTCAGGGCGCTGGTGGGCGATCGTGTGCCGGGCCGCCAGGGCTTCAACCGTGCGCTCGATGCACGCCGCCAGGTCGGTTCGGTGATCAAGCCCCTGGTTTACCTGCTGGCGCTGAATCAACCGGAATCCTTCACACTGGTCACGCCGGTCGATGACGAGCCGCTAACCGTCGACATCCCGGGATCCGGGCCCTGGCAGCCGGTCAATCACGATCGGGTCAGCCACGGTACCGTCCCGCTGCTTGAAGCCCTGGCACAGTCATACAACCAGGCCAGCGTGCGCACCGGGCAGGCCGTCGGCGTCGACGCCCTGTTCGGCCTGATGCGTCAGCTCGGTGTGGCGCCTGGGCGCGAGGCGCATCCGGCGGCTTTTCTGGGGGCGGTCGATCTCACCCCGCTGCAGGTCGCCCAGCTCTACCAGCCGATTGCCGCCGGGGGCTACAGCGCAGCGGTTCGTTCCATCCGCGAGGTGGTGGATCCGGACGGCGAGACCGTCGCCCGCTACCCGCTCCGGCTCAAGTCGCTGCCGCAGCGCGAGGCGCTGGCACTGCTGGACTTCGCCCTCAGGCGCGTGGTGACGCACGGCACAGCACGTCCGCTGTCGCGGCTGCTGAACCACGACCCGGGCGTGCGCGGCAAGACCGGCACTACCAATGACCAGCGCGATGCCTGGTACGTGGGTTACACGAACGATTGGCTGGGCGTGGTCTGGGCCGGTCGCGACGACAACAAGCCTGCTGGCGTCGGAGGTGCCAGTACCGCTTTACCGGTCTGGGCTGGACTGTTCAACCAACTGCCCACCCGACCCGTGCGAACCGCCTGGCCTGACAGCATCGAGTGGTTCTGGGTCGAGTGGCCGCAGCCGAGACTGGCGGCCGAGTATTGCGAAGGGGCGGTGGCTATCCCCTTCATCGCCGGTAGCCAGCCCGAGGCCCTGTCGGACTGCCTGCAGCGACGCGGGAGACGTTGAATCCCTGTACCATTGAGCCAGTTGACTGGCTCATGGTCCTGGCATGCAATCGATCCGCTTCTTCCCCCGATTTCCGGCATTCGTAACGGCCGCGCTGATGGTGATGCTGACGCTGGCTTCATGTGCCCCCTGGCAGCCGACCCTGGATGACCCCGAAATTGCCGAACAGGTGCGTGCCCCCGAAGGCGGCGAATCGCGAGGTCTGCAGGTCTACCCGCTGCGCAACCCCGCCGTGCGTGAACTGGAGAGGGCGGCCGAGGCGGCCCGTTCGGACGGGAATTTCGACCGTGCCGAAGCCCTGCTCGAGCGGGCGCTTCGCATCGAGGGCCGCGACCCCGAGCTGCTTCAGCGCATGGCCGAGCTGCAGCTCTCACGCGGTCGCTGGGAACAGGCGGAGAGTTACGCCATGCGGTCGTGGGAGCTGGGACCGCAGGTGGGCGAGATCTGCCGGCGCAACTGGAAGACGATGGCCCTGGCGCGCGAGCGGGACGGTCAGGTCATCGCGGCCTCACAGGCGCGCGAGCGCGTCGAGATTTGTCCACTCGAACCACCCGAGCGGTACTGACCGGGTCGATGCGCATGGCGATAGGCGAATGAGCGAGTCGCTGGCCACGCTGTTCGGGCCCGACGGCGCGCTGGCTGATGCGCTACCGGCCTTCCGTCCGCGCGGCGGTCAACTCCTGCTGGCCGAGACCATCGACCGTTGCCTGGAAGCCGGGGAAGATCTGGTTGCCGAAGCGGCGACCGGTACCGGCAAGACATTGGCCTACCTGGTGCCCGTCCTGCTCAGGGGCGAGCGCACCATCATTTCCACCGGTACGCTCAACCTGCAGGACCAACTCTTCCGCCGCGACTTGCCGCTGGCGCTCAAGGCCCTTGGCGTGGAGCGCAAGGTGGCGCTGCTCAAGGGTCGGGCCAACTACCTGTGCCTGCAGCGGCTCGAGCGTCACATTTCGGAGCCCGAACTGTTCGAGGACGTGATGGGCGAGCTGCAGACCGTGCAGCGCTGGGCGCGGCATACCAACAGCGGCGAAATCAGCGAGATCGATGACATTCCGGGTTCCTCGCGCGTGTGGCCGCTGGTCACATCGACCCAGGACAATTGCCTGGGCAGCGACTGTCCCTTCCTGTCCGATTGCCATCTGGTTCATGCCCGGCGGCAGGCGCAGGAGGCCGATATCGTGGTGGTCAATCATCACCTGCTCTTCGCCGACATGGCGCTCAAGCAGACCGGCTTCGGCGAGGTGCTGCCCGGCGCGGAGACGGTTGTCATCGACGAGGCCCACCAGGTGCCCGAAACCGCCATGCGCTTTTTCTCGCGCGGCCTGAGCGCCTGGCAGGTGCGTGAACTCACCCGTGACACCCTGGCGGCCAGCGCCGGTGCGGCGGGCAGCCTGAAGCTGCTGCAGGCGCCCACGACCCACCTGCGCGCCGCCCTCGACCAGGCGGTGAGCGCCTGCGTGGATCTGCCGCGCCGCGGCGAATACTCGGCTCTGCGCGGCTGTCTGGACGAGTTCCAGGCCCTGGCCCGCTCACTCAATGACCTGGCTCGTGCGCTCGATCCGCTGGCCGAGCGCACGCGCGACCTGGCCAACTGCGCTGAGCGGGCGGTGGCCCTGCACGACGGCCTGCATGCGTTCCTGGAGGGCAAGGACGGTTACGTGCGCTGGTTCAGCAGCCGCAACGGGCGCTTCCAGCTCAATCTCACGCCGCTGGATGTGGCCGCGCCGTTGACCGAACTGCGTGAGCGCGTACCGGCGAGCTGGGTCATGACATCGGCTACGCTGGCGGTCAACGGACGCTTCGAACATTTCACGCGCCGGCTGGGTCTGGAATCGGCCGAGCAGCTGGTCGTCGAGAGTCCCTTCGATTATCCCAACCAGACGAGGCTGTGGATTCCAGAGAACCTGCCCGAGCCGCGCGACCCGTCGCATACCGAGCAATTGCTCGAACAGGCCCTTCCGCTACTGCGTGCCGCCGGCGGCAGGGGCTTTCTGCTGTTCACGGCCCACCGCGCGCTGCAACGTGCCGCGCAATGGCTGCGCTCACACACCGACTTCAACCTGCTGATCCAGGAAGACGCCCCGCGCCACGTGCTGCTCGAGCGCTTCCGCAACACGCCCAACAGCCTGCTGCTGGGGGCGGCCAGTTTCTGGGAGGGCGTGGACGTCCCCGGGCAGGCCCTGAGCGTGGTGGTGATCGACAAGCTGCCCTTCGCCGCACCCGACGACCCGGTGCTCGAGGCTACGCTCAAGGCGGTGCGCGAGGCGGGTGAGAATCCCTTCACCACCGTCCAGCTGCCGCAGGCGGTACTCGCACTCAAGCAGGGTGCCGGCCGTCTGATCCGACAGTGGAACGACTTCGGCGTTCTGGTTCTCGGTGACCCGCGCATCACGCAAAAGCCCTACGGGCGGCTGTTTCTCAAGAGCCTGCCGCCGATGACCCGTGCGGCCAGCGCGGCCGAAGCAGCTGAGTTCCTGCGCGAAAGGCTTGCAGCATGATCCGGCTGGGCATCGAGACGGCGACCGATTTCTGCTCCGTGGCCCTGGATGTCGACGGCGCTGTCAGCGTGCGCGAAGCCCTCGCGCCGCGACGCCATGCCGAGCTTCTGTTGCCCTGGGCCCGCGAGCTGCTGAATGAGCGCGGCATCGGCTTCGGCGACCTGGACGCGCTGGCCGTCTCGCGCGGTCCCGGCGGCTTTACCAGCCTGCGCATCGGCCTGGGCGTGGTCCAGGGCATCGCGCTCGCCCAGGAGCTGCCGATTTATGCCGTTTCGACGCTGGCGGCACTGGCGCATGCCGCCGATCCCGAAGCGCGGGCCGGCCACGTCCTGGCGGTTCTGGATGCGCGCATGTCCGAAGTTTATGCCGGGTTTTTCGAAAGTCGTGAGGGCCAGCATGTTCCCGTTACTCGAGAAGTCGTGGTGCCGCCGCGACGACTTGAGTTGCCACACGAGGGTCCGTGGCTCGCGGCCGGGTCGGGTCTGTCGAACTATGCGGATGAACTGGAAAGCGTTATGGCAGGAAAGGTAGCCGGGAAACGGCCCGAGGTCTGGCCGAATGCCCGCAGTGTGCTGGCACTGGCCGAAACGGTCGAGCCGGTGCATGCCTGGGAGCTCGAGCCTAAATACGTCAGGGATGACGTCGCCAACTAAATCAATTTTCTAAACTCCAATGCGACCTGCATCCCGCTGAGCCGCGTTTTGGCCATTCGGTTATTGGAATTTCGATTTTGTTTGGAAGTTGGTGCTTGGGATTTGGTGCTTCGTCTTTCGTCGCACATAACGTGAGCTATGCGGACCGGGACCACCAATGGCGGGTGGTCGAATACGGGATATCGTCTCTCAGCGTGCTCCGCCGTTATGTCGTAGTCGTTCCAGCAATTTGTCGCCGCGCTGGTCACCGCGGGCGCGAAAGCGCTCGACGATGTCGCGGCAGCGATCGGCGCTGGCCTCGACCAGGCTTTTCTTGACCGGGGCCACGTGCGCCGGCGGCATGCTGAAATGCTTTACGCCCAGGCCGAGCAGGAGCCGGGCAGCGCGTTCGTCGCCGGCCAGTTCTCCGCAGACGATCACTTCCACGTTCCGACGTTCTCCAACCTCGACGATGCGGCCGAGCAGCTCGACGATGGCCGGATGGGCCGGCTCGTAGAGGTAGCTGACCAACTCGTCCTGGCGGTCGATGGCCAGTACGTACTGGATCAGGTCATTTGTACCGATGGACAGGAAGTCCAGTTCGGTGGCCATGGCGTCGACGTTGAGGGCCGCCGCCGGTGTTTCGATCATGCCGCCGACGGGCAATTCGGGGTCGATCGCCAGGCCCTCGCCGCGTAGCGTCTCCCGGCACTGTGCGATCAACTGGCGTGCCTGGACGATTTCTTCGGTGTTGGTCAGCATCGGGAGGAGGATGCGGACCGGGCCTTCGACGGATGCCCGCAGGATGGCGCGCAACTGGTCGCGGAACAGGTCGGAGACCGACAATGAAAGGCGCAGGCCGCGCAGGCCCAGCGCGGGGTTGGGGCCGCGCGTGAGGGCCAGGGAATCGGGCAGTTTGTCGCCCCCGGCGTCCAGGGTGCGGATGGTGACCGGCTTGCCGGCCATGGCCCGGATCGCGTTGCAGTACGCGCGGTACTGGGCTTCCTCGTCGGGAATGTCCTCGTCGAGGAACAGGTACTCGGTGCGCATCAGCCCGATGCCGTCCACGCCGGCTTCCATGCATCGCTCGAACTCGATCGGCAGTTCGGCGTTGCCGTGCAACTGGAACTTCTTGCCGTCGGCGGTGCGCGAGGGCCGCGACAGGTAACGTTTTAGTTCGCTGCGGTGACGCTGGCTGGTCGACTTTTTTTCGGCGTAATGGCGCTCGAGGTTTTCGTCGGGATTGACCAGCACGGCGCCGTAGTGCCCGTCGAGGACCACCCGTTCGCCCTCGGCCAGCAGTTCCAGCGCATGGTGGACGCCCACGACCATCGGGATCTCCAGGCTGCGTGCCAGGATGGCGGTATGCGACCATGGCCCGCCGTGTTCGGTTACCAGGCCGGCTACCCGGCGCTGACTCAGGACGGTCAGATCGGCCGGCGTCAATTCGGCGGCGATCAGGATGGTGTCGTCGAGCCGGTGCGGCACCTGGGTGCTGAACAGCGCCGAGGGCTGGTCGGCCAGCTCGCGCTGGATCAGGCTGACGACCTGCTCGAGATCCTCGCGTCGCAGTGCCAGGTACTCGTCGTCGAGGCGGCGGAATTCCTCCTGGAGTTGTTCCCCTTGCTGCGCCAGGGCCCACTCGGCATTGATGTGTTGGTCGCGAATGCGCTCGCAGGCCGTATCGACCAGCATCGGATCCTTCAGGATCAGGCGGTGGGCCTCGAGCAGCTCACGCGCGGTTTCGCCGCCCGATTCGCCCACACGCTCGAGCACGCCCGACAGGAAGGCGTCGCCGCGCTTGACGGCGCGGTGGATACGCTCGATCTCGGCGTCGACCGCATCGCCTTCCAGGTGGTACTCGGGCAGGGCGAGTTCGCCCGGCGTGAGCCGGTGTACCTTGCCCAGGGCGATGCCCGAGGTCACGCCGATGCCCGTCAGGGTCAGGCTCATTCGCCTTCTCCGAAACGGTCGGCAACCAGGCCGGCGATGGCCTCGGCGGCGGCGTCCTCATCGGATCCGTCGACTTCCAGCGTGAGCCGGCTGCCGCAGGGCGCTGCCAGCAGCAGCACACCCATGATCGATTTGGCGTTGACGCGCTTGCCGCGGTGGCTCAGCCATACCTGGCTGTCGAAGCTCGAGGCGGTCTGGACCAGCTTGCTGGCCGCCCGCGCGTGCAGGCCCAGCCGGTTGACCAGTTCGAGCTCGATGTCTTTCATACCCGTACGATCCCCTGGCTGCCGCCGCTGGCGGCCAGCTCAGCCAGCTCGGCCGGTGGCTTGGCGGCGTGATTGATCACCTTCAGCAGCATCGGCAGGTTGAGCCCGGAAACGACCGGAATGCGGCGTTCAATGGCGGCCTGGCTGGCCAGATTGTGCGGGGTTGCCCCCGGCAGATCGGTGAGCACAAGGGCGCCCTGCGCATCCGCGCCGGCGGCGAGGGCAAGGCGAACTGCCTCGAGCGTTTTCTCGACCTCGGCGCGATAGCTGACCGCCACCGTAGTGACCTTCAGCGGACGGTCGAGAATGTTCTCCGCCTCGCGCCGGACGGCCTCGCCGAGCGCGTCGTGGGTGACCAGGATGATGCCGGTCACTGTTCCAGCTCCCGGTGGCTGACCAGGACGCGCATGCCTTCCTCGCGCAGTTCCCGCGCGATGCGATCGACAATGTAGACCGAGCGGTGCTGTCCGCCGGTGCAACCGATGGCCACGGTGACAAGGCTGCGCTGGTCTTCGGCCAGGGCGGGTAGCCAGCGCCGGATGAAGGTCAGAATGTCGCCGCAGAACTCATCGACGATCGGATGCGATTCGAGATATTCGCGCACCTGGGCTTCAAGGCCGGTGTGGGCCCGCAGGCCCGGTTGCCAATGTGGATTGGGCAGGCAACGCGCGTCGAAGACCATGTCGACATCACGCGGTACCCCTTTCTTGAAGGCAAAGGATTCGAGTACCAGGGACTGTACCGATTCGTTATCGGTAATGCCGATGGCGCGCCAGACCTGTCGCCGGAGCTGGTGGATGTTGCTCTCGGAAGTGTCGATGATCCAGTCGGCCTTCTCGCGGATGGGGGCGAGCAGCTTGCGCTCGGCCGCGATGGCCGTCTCCACGCCGCCGAGGTCGCTCAAGGGATGCCGGCGGCGCGTCTCGCTGAAGCGCCGCACCAGGACTTTTTCGTCGGTGTCGAGGTAGAGCAACTGGAAGGGCCGGTCGCCCGGCAGGGAATCGAGCAGTTGGGGAAGTTTCTCCAGGCCCTCGGGGCCCGAGCGGGCATCGATGCCGATGGCCACCCGCGGGTAGCGCTCCGGCTGGCTGTGGACCTCGCGGGCCAGATCGGGCAACAGACCGCCGGGCAGGTTGTCGACGCAGTAGTAGCCGAGGTCTTCGAGCGCGTGCAGGGCCACGGTCTTGCCGCTGCCCGACAGGCCGGAGATGATGATTAGCGGGCTAGACTGCATGATTTACCCGTCTTCATTGCTTGTCCGTCAAAAGCCTTCCGTGCCGCTCGACGAACTCCGCCGCCGCGTCAAAGCCTTTCATGCGCAGCATGAAATCGCGCACGGCGGCTTCGGCAATTACCGCCATGTTGCGGCCGGCCAGTACCGGCAGATTGATCTGGGGGATCTGCAGGTCGAGTACCTGGCGCTGTGCCTCGTCGCCCCGCAGCCGGTCGGCACCGGTGTGTTCGGGGCGCGGCATGTTGAGGTGGATGATCAGGCGCAGGTACTTGCTGGCCTTGATCGCGGCATCGCCGAACATGCGGCGGATGTTGAGGATGCCCAGGCCGCGCACTTCCAGGCACTCCTTGAGTACTGGCGGGCAGGAGCCCTCGACGATATCGGGTGTGAGCTGCGTGAATTCGGGCGCGTCGTCGGCGATCAGGCGGTGGCCGCGGGTGAGCAATTCCAGCGCCAGCTCGCTCTTGCCGGTACCCGACTCGCCGGTGATCAACACGCCGATGGTGAAGATCTCCATGAAAACGCCGTGCAGGGTCTCCCGGGCGGCAAGCCGCCGTGAGATCTGGTATTCGAGGAAATTGACGAGTTCCCAGTCATTCTGGCTGGAAGCCAGGATCGGGGTTTCGTTCTCGCGTGCGAGCTTGACCAGGTCGTCGGCCACTTCCAGGCCGTTGGCAACAATGATGGCGGCGGGGCGATCGTCCATGATCCGCGCCAGCGTTTCCCAGCGGGTACGGGAGTCCAGGCCTTCGAGCCAATCGAACTCTTCGCGACCGATGACCTGGACACGCGTCGAGTGGATTGGCGTGAGGAACCCGACCAGGGACGGTCGCGAATGGAAGCCGGTGGGCTCGATTTCGCGCTTGCCGGCCTCTGATTTGCCGCTGATCCAGCGCAGATCGAGGCGATCTGAAAACTGCTCGTAGAGTTCGGCCGGCGTGACGCGCTGAGTCATTGCGCCTGGGCGTCGGCCGGATTGGTCGACAGCAAGCGCAGCAGCTCGTCGGCATCATTGATGGAGCGCAAAGCGTCGCGCTGGGAATCGCGACCCAGGCGCTCAGCCATCTCGGCGAGCAGCCGCAGGTGAGCATCGGTACATTGCCCCGGCACTGCCAGGGCGAAAAAGAGATCGACCTTTTCGTGATCGGGGGCGTCGAAGTCGATCGGACGCTTGAGACGGATCATCGCGCCGGCGACGTTCTCCTGATTGTCGACGCGACCGTGCGGAATGGCCACGCCGTGGCCCAGGCCCGTTGATCCAAGACGCTCGCGCTGGCAAAGGCTGTCGAAAATATCCCGGGCATCGGCGCTGCCAGGGGCGGCGGCCAGCAGTTCGGCCGCCTTCTCCAGCAGGGTCTTCTTGCTCGAAACGGAGATATCGACCGCGATGCGGTCGGTCGAGAGCACGTCAACAAGCTGCATGAGATCGGACCCCTTTACCGAGCCACCGGGCTCAGCCGGCCTCGGCCGGGCGCGAATTGCGATGAGACGTGACTTTGTCCTTGTGTCGCCGGACCTGGCGGTCGAGTTTGTCCATGAGCGCGTCGATGGCGGCATACATGTCTTCGGACTTGGCCTCGGCATGGAGCGGGTTGGTGCGACCGCCAACCGTGATGGTGCCCTCGACGGTGTGCTCCAGCTTTTCGAGGTGCAGCACGATATGGCCCGAGATGAGATTGTCGAAGTGGCGTTCAAGACGCTCGCTCTTTTCGGCAATGTAGGCTTTCAGGGCCTGGGTGATTTCGATGTTCTGTCCAGTGACTTCGAGTTGCATCAGGTCGCTCCTAGTTGCGCAAGTCAATGTTAATACAGTCCGGTGCGGACGTTCAGCCCGTTTGCAGTCGAGCGGCCCGTCGACGCTGTGCCGAACCCGGGATGCCGAGTTGCTCACGGTACTTGGCCACCGTCCGTCGCGCCAGCCGGATACCGCCCTCGGCGAGTCGGTCGGCCAGTGCCTGGTCGGACAGCGGCTGGCGGGGAGGTTCCTCGGTAATCAGCCGGCGCACCCGAGCCTTGACCGCCGTGGCGGCGATCTGCTGACCGTCCTGCGTATCGATTCCGACCGAAAAGAAGTACTTGAGTTCGAAAACGCCGCGCGGGGTGTGGGCGTATTTCTGGGTGGTCGCGCGCGAGACGGTCGATTCGTGCACGCCGATGGACTCGGCCACCTCGCGTTGGAGCAGAGGTTTGAGCCCGGTTTCACCCTCGTTGAAGAAATCGTGCTGGCGCTCCACGATGGCCCGCGTGACCGCCTGCAGCGTCTGGTTGCGCATCTCCAGGCCGCTGATCAGCCAGCGCGCCTCCTGTAGCCGGTTGCTGAGGTATTTCTTGTCTTCGCCACGGGCCTGTTTGGCGAGTTTCATGTACATGCCGTTGAGCTGCAGGCCGGGGTCGTTGTCGGGGTTGAGCGTCACGCGCCAGCCGTCTTCGGAAGGGTGAATGTAGACATCGGGGACGATGTAGTTCTCGTCATCTCGGCCGAAACGCGAGCAGGGATGCGGGTTGCAGCGTCGGATGACGGCCAGGGCGGCCTGGATTTCGGGCTCGTCCATGCCGGTGGCGCGCATCATCGCCCGGATGTCCTGTTTGCCCAGATCCTCCAGGTGTCGCTCGACCAGATGGCAGGCCAGACCCAGTGCGGGGGTGCTCGACGGCATCGCCTTGAGTTGCACCAGCAGGCTCTCGCCCACGCTGCGACTGGCAACGCCGATCGGCTCGAAGTGCTGCACGCGTTCCAGAACCGCGGCCACCTCCTCGGTGCTGACCAGGTACTCCGGCGCCAGGGATGCGCGCAGCGTTGTGAGGTCATCCTGCAGGTAGCCGTCCTCGTCAAGCGCGTAAATGATAGCGCGTGCAATTGCCTCGTCGGTTCTGCTGAAACCGGCCAGGTTGACCTGCCAGAGCAAGTGCTGCTGCAAGGACTCGTCGGCACGGTCGCTGATGAACTCGTCATAGTTGGGCGCAGGGCCGGACGTGACCGAGTAGCCCTCCGGCAGGTCGTCGAATCCGTAGTCGTCGCCGTAATCGACTTCCAGGTCGCCGTCGAACTCCTCGCCGGCCGTGTCCTGGCCGTCGTCGGGAAGCGATTCTTCGCTGCGCTCGAGCATGGGGTTGGTGTCGAGCGCCTCGCGGATGGTCTGGCGCAACTCCACGCGGTTGAGCTGCAGCAGGGCAATGGCTTGCCGCAACTGCGGCGCCAGCTTGAGCTTCTGGCCCAGCTTGAGCTGGAGACTAGCACCCTGTTTCATGACTTCGATTCTACGCCCAAAAGCCAGAATCGGACCAGTTGGGGCTTCGGCGAAGCCGCAAAACCCATGGAACCACGGAAAGCACGGAAAAGCACGGAAAGCGAGCGGGGATCAAATGCCGCAGCTCGGGATCAGCGGATCCGCGATGCTCGAGAATGGGGCGTTCAGGTGGTGAAGGATGAGCAAGAGTCCGTGGTTACACGGTTTCAGGACTTCAGAGCCGGAATTCGCGCCCCAGATACACATTGCGCACATTCTCGTCGGCCATCACCGCTTCCGGGGCGCCGTGGGTCAGCAGTCGGCCTTCGCTGATGATGTAGGCGCGGTCACAAATGCCAAGGGTTTCGCGCACGTTGTGGTCGGTGATCAGGATGCCGATGTCGCGTTCGGTGAGGTGTTTGACGATGTGCTGGATTTCGCCCACCGAGATCGGGTCCACGCCGGCGAAGGGCTCGTCGAGGAGGATGTAGGAGGGGTTGGCGGCCAGGGCTCGGGCGATCTCCACGCGTCGGCGCTCGCCGCCGGACAGGCTGATGCCGGATTGGTCGGCCAGGTGGCTGACCGAGAACTCCTCCAGCAGGCGCCCGAGCTCGTTGCGCCGCTTGCTGCGGTCCAGTTCGCGCCTGAGTTCCAGCACGGCCATGATGTTGTCGGCTACCGACAGGCGCCGGAAAATCGAGGCTTCCTGCGGTAGATAACCCAGTCCGTAGCGGGATCTCTGGTTCATGCTCGAGCGGGTGATGTCTCGACCGTCCAGTTCGATTCGACCGCCGTCGGCGGTGACCAGGCCCACGACCATGTAAAAGCAGGTGGTCTTGCCGGCACCGTTGGGTCCGAGCAGGCCGACGATCTCACCCGTGTCGACCTGCATCGACATGCCGTGCACCACGGCACGTCCCTTGTAACGCTTGGCCAGTTGCTCGGCGATCAGCACGGGTCAGTTCGGCTCCGTCTCGTCATCGTCTTGATTATCGATTTCGTCGGGCTCGATGGTCATCTGGATGCCGCCGCGGCCTTCTGTCGCCTGGGTGTCGAGGTTGTAGACCAGTTCGTCGCCCGAGAATGTGCCGCGCGGTTCCTCGATATAGGCGTTGCCGATCAGGGTGATGGTTCTCGCGACCAGATCATAGATGACCTCGTCAGCATGGCCGGTGGTCTCGTCTCCGCTTTCCGTCGTCGCCCACCAGCGGACGGGGCTACCGAACAGTTCGACGCGCTTCAGGCCGTTCTCGCCGCGATACGTATACCCTTCGTCGGCCGTGACTTTCATGCCACCCCGGGTAATCTGCACGTTCTCCCGCAAGTGGGTGGCCCCGCTTGCATGGTCGTAGGTGGCGTTTTCCGCGTCGATGCCGACCCGGCCTTCAACCTGGGCTTCAGCCGTCGTCGCCAGGATCAGTGCCAGGGTCATCAGCAGCCACATCCCGGGCCGCCTCCGGTTCGAATTCGCCTTGTACGCCATCGGTCAGTTCCAGAAGGTTGTTGTCCAGTTCTATTCTCAGACCGCCGGATTGCAGCCTGGATTCCGCCTGCGTGATCGCCACGGACGTGTCCGAGGTGATTGTACGCGCGCGCCTGTCATAGCGCAGACGCTCGGTGCGGACCTCGATTTCGCCGCGCTCGCCGAGATGGACCAGGGTCACGTTGCCTTCGAGCACCAGCAATTCATCGTGACGCAGGATGCGGCCGTTGTCGGAGGCGCCGCGCCAGTCGGCCGCGCCGGGTTCGATGTGGAAGCGGGGCGACCGGAGGCGGGCGATGCGGTCCGCCCAGACGTGCTCCAGCCGGGGGCCCGACAGGGTGAGCTCGACCTGATCCTGGTTGTCGCGGAATTTGGCCGAATAGTCGCTGAGCGTGTAGTCGAACTGCGTGTCGGGCATGCTCACCGGTGGAGTGGCGCTTCGGTCGCTCGGCATCAGCCAGCGAATGCCCAGCGCCACGATCAGCGCCAGGCAGGCGATCAGCACCACCCGCCAGGTCACTCGAAGCGATCCTGCCAGGTATTCAGCAGGCCCTGGTCTGCGAGTATGCGCTCGCACACTTCGCGCACGGCCCCGTGACCGCCCGGGTTCTGGGTGACGAAATCGGCGCGCTGGCGAATCCATGTACTGGCATCGGCCGGCGCGCACTTGAAGCCGCAGCGCTGCATGGCCGGCCAGTCGACCAGGTCGTCGCCGGTGTAGGCGCACTGCTCGCCGGTGACCGACAGTCGCGCCATCAGCTCGTCGAGCGCAGCGGCCTTGTCGTCGCGGCCCTGGACGAGGTGCTCGATGCCCAGCTCGGCAGCGCGGCGGGCAACGATCGTTGAGTTGCGCGCCGTGATGATGGCGACGGTAATGCCGCTGTGCTGGAGGCCCTTGAGGCCAAGGCCGTCGCGGGTATGAAAGGTCTTGAGTTCTTCGCCAGCATCGCTGTAGGTAATGCGGCCATCGGTCATCACGCCGTCGACGTCGAAAATGGCCAGGCGGATGGGGGTGCTCATACCACGCCCGCCTGCAGCAGATCCTGGAAATTCAGCGCACCCACCAGTTGTCCGTCCTCGTCAGTGACCAGCACACCCTGGATGCGGTGGCTCTGCATCAGTTCAACCGCCGAGGCGGCCAGTTCATCGGCGCGAATGGTGCGCGGGTCCACGGTCATGATGTTTTCGGCTGCATTGCTGCGGATGTCGCCAAGATCGTCGACGTGGCGGCGCAGGTCGCCGTCGGTGACGATGCCGACCAGCGAGCCCCCGTCGTCGAGTACGGCGCACATGCCCAGGCGGCTGCGCGTCATTTGCATGATCGCTTCGGCGATGCTTTCGGCCTTGTTGATCGTGGGCAGTTCGTCACCGGTGTGCATCAGGTCGCTGATACGCAGCAGGAGTCGGCGCCCCAGGCTGCCGGCCGGGTGCGAGCGTGCGAAATCCTCGGCGGTGAAGCCGCGCGCGTCGAGCAGCGCGATGGCCAGTGCGTCGCCCAGTGCGAGCTGGGCCGACGTGGAAGCGGTGGGCGCCAGGCCGAGCGGGCAAGCCTCGCGGTCGACGCTGGTGTCGAGATGCACGTCGGCGTGCCGCGCCAGTGTCGAGGCGCGGTTGCCGGTCATGGCGATCAGGCGCACGCCCAGTCGCTTGAGGCCGGGCAGAAGCTGCAGGACTTCCTCGGTTTCGCCAGAGTTGGACAGGGCGAGCACGGTGTTGTGCTCGGCGATCATGCCCAGGTCGCCGTGGCTGGCTTCCGCCGGGTGCACGAAAAAGGCCGGGGTGCCGGTCGAGGCCAGCGTGGCGGCCAGCTTGTTGGCGATATGGCCGGACTTGCCCATGCCGGTGACCACGACGTGGCCCGGCCCCTCGAGAATCAGGCGGCAGGCGGTCACGAAGTGCTCGTCCAGGCGCTGAGCGAGCGAGCCGATCGCGCGGGCCTCGGTTTCGAGAACTTCGCCGGCGGCGTCGAGCAGGCGGCGGGCATCGATATTCATGGGTTCGATTCTAATCCACTAGCGCCCGGGCATCAGCGTGCCAGAACCGCCTCCCAGATCACCCAGGTCTGGTAGCCGAGATAGCCGGCGAACAGGACCAGGGCGGCCGGTCGGTTGATCAGCCCGTGGCCTTTGCGTCGCCAGGCCATCAACAGCAACAAGGCGGAGATCGCGAACATCACCAGCAGGTCGCGGTTAAGCAGCACAGGCTCGATGATCATCGGGTGGATCACTGCCGCGATGCCGAGCACGCCGAGCAGGTTGAACATGTTCGAACCCAGGATATTGCCGATGGCCAGGTCATCCTCGCGTTTGTAGGCTGAGGCGGCCGCGGCGGCAAGTTCCGGCAGGCTGGTGCCCAGTGCCACGACAGTCAGGCCGATGACGGCTTCCGAAACGCCTGCCAACAGCGCCAGCGTCACCGCCCCCTTGACCAGGACGTGGGCGCTGAGCGGCAGCAGTACCAGGCCGACCAGGGTCCACAGGACCGCGGTTCGCGTCGGCATGCCGGTGGGCACTTCCTCGGCGAGTGCGATGCTCATGGGGTCCTCGCCGCCGCTCTTGAGTCCGAGCATGACCATGCCGCCGATCAGTGCAGCAAGCCCGATCAGCAAGATGATGCCGTCACCACGGGAAAACTGGAGATCCCACATCAGGAACAGGGTGAGCAGCATGATCACCGCCAGCACCGGCACTTCGCGCTTGATCGTTGCCGATTCCACGCGCAGCGGATAGATCAGCGCGGTCAGGCCGAGGATAAGGCCGATGTTGGCGATATTCGAGCCCAGCGCATTACCGATGGCCAGCGAGGGTTTGCCCTCGAGTGATGCCATGGCCGAAACGATCATTTCCGGGGCCGAGGTGCCGAAACCGACGATGGTTAGCCCCACGATCAGCGTCGATACGCCGAAGTTGCGCGCACAGGCCGAGGCGCCGGCCACCAGGCGGTCGGCCGCCCAGATCAGCAGCACGAAGCCGGCGAGCAGTTGCAGGACAGCGATGGTGATCGTCATTCAGCTTCCAGAAAGGTTCGGGCAGGCGGGTGGGGCGATTGCGTTAAACTAGGTTCGCCGAGAACTTTCATTGGCCACCGATTTTCATTCCCCCGAGCAGATCATGGATGTCACCGCAATTGAAGCGCGTATTCTACAAGCAATGCCCGACGCGCGCGTCGAGGTCGAGTCGAACGACAACGTGCATTATGCCGCACGTATCGTGAGCGAATCGTTTGCAGGGCTTTCACGTGTTCAGCGCCACCGCCGGGTGCACGCCGCGGTCGGTGAAGCCCTGGGCCGCGAGATTCATGCCATGAGTCTCGATCTCAAGACCCCCGAGGAAGCCGGCCAGTCACCGGCACAAGGCTGATTCCCATGGCCCGAATCCAGATCGTCGGCGGTCGTCCGCTCGAAGGGTCAGTCGAGATTTCCGGCGCCAAGAACGCCGTACTCCCGATTCTGATGGCCGCGCTGCTCACCGAAGAACCTTGCCGACTCCAGGGCGTGCCGCATCTCAAGGACGTGACCACCACCATTGAATTGCTCGGCCAGATGGGCGTTTCGATTGCGCTGGGCGACCGTTTGAGCGTCGAATTGGACGCCTCGGAGATGGAAAGTGACGTTGCCCCCTATGACCTGGTCAAGACCATGCGTGCCTCCATCCTGGTGCTCGGCCCATTGCTGGCCCGGCGCGGCGCTGCCCAGGTCTCCCTGCCGGGTGGCTGCGCAATCGGCGCCCGCCCGGTGGATCTCCACCTCAAGGGTCTGGCAGCGCTTGGTGCCGACATCACGGTCGAGTCCGGTTATATCCAGGCCCGCGCGGAGCGTCTCAAGGGCGCTCGTATCGTGCTCGATACCGCCACCGTGACCGGTACCGAAAACCTCATGATGGCCGCGACCCTGGCCGAGGGCACGACCGTGATCGAAAACGCCGCACAGGAGCCCGAGGTGGCCGACCTGGCCGAATGCCTCAATTCGATGGGCGCCGGAATTTCGGGACACGGCAGCAATACCATCGTCATCGAAGGTGTCGAGCGCCTGTCTGGCTATGACTATGTCGTCGTGCCCGATCGCATCGAGGCGGGAACATTCCTGACCGCCGCAGCCATGACCGGGGGGCGCGTGCGCGCGCTCAACGCCGCGCCGCACACCCTGGATGCCGTACTGGCCAAACTCGAGGAAGCCGGCGGGCAGATCAGCACCGGTGAGAACTGGATCGAACTCGATATGGCCGGCCGGCGTCCGCGTGCTGTCAATGTGACCACGGCTCCTTATCCCGGCTTCCCCACCGACATGCAGGCGCAGTTCACCGCGCTCAATGCGATTGCCGAAGGTACGGGCATCGTGCGCGAGACGGTGTTCGAGAACCGTTTCATGCACGTGCTTGAACTGCAGCGCCTGGGTGCTGATATTCGCCTGGAAGGCAATTCGGTGGTCATCAAGGGCGTGGACCATCTGACTGCCGCGCCCCTGATGGCCACCGACCTGCGCGCCTCGGCCTGCCTGGTGCTGGCCGGGCTGGTGGCGCGGGGCGAGACGGTGATCGACCGGGTCTATCACATCGACCGCGGCTACGAGAACATCGAGGAAAAATTCCGCCAGCTCGGCGCTGATATTCGCCGTTTGGCCGGATGACAGCCCCGAATGTGCCCAGGGTGCTCAGGGCATTTCGTCATCTTCGTAGCCGGGCACCGGGTCCTTGCCCCCGGGGCAGAACGGATGGCAGCGCAGCAGGCGCTTGAGGGCCAGCCAGCTCCCCCGCCAGGCCCCGTACAGCTCGATCGCCTGCCTGGCGTAGATCGAGCAGGTCGGTTCAAAGCGACACTGACCGCCTATCCAGGGAGAGAGCACATAGCGGTAGGCGCGGATCAGGGCGAGTAATAACTTCTGCATGGGGGGTTGCCCGGAGTCGCTCTCTAGGATATATAATCGGCGGTTTTGCAACAACCTGGCTTGAAGAGGCCAACAGCTGATGTCCAGCAAGATTGTCGATTTGCCGGAAGGATACAAGCCTTCCGAGAAAGAAGAGTACATGTGCCAGGAGCACCTGGAATATTTCCGTCGCATGCTGCTCAAGTGGCGGGAAGACCTGATCCAGGAGTCCCAGGAGACGATCAATAACCTGCGCGGCGAAGTGCGTGACGTCGGCGATGAGGCCGAACGCGCCAGTCGCGAGACCGAGAACAGCCTGGAGCTTCGCACGCGCGACCGTTATCGCAAGCTGCTCAACAAGATCGACCAGGCCATCGCCCGCGTCGATGAAGGTACGTACGGCTACTGTGAGGAAACCGGCGAGGAAATCGGCCTGGCCCGCCTCGAAGCCCGGCCCATCGCGACGTTGTGCCTGGATGCCCAGGAGCGCTGGGAGATCAAGCAGAAGCAGATGCGCGACAGTCGCTGACGGCATCGCGGTTGCATCGCCATTCGATGTGAAAAAGCCCCGGCCGACCGGGGCTTTTTCATTGCGGTGCTTTCCAACTGGAGGGCATTTGCAGGCCTAGTTGCCACCGGTCGCGGTGGCGCCCTCGACAAGTCAAAGGCTGTTTCGCCCGGCCTGCTTCGCAGGCTCTTGCGGCGAGTTCCTTTTGCCGCGCGAGGCAAAAGGAATTCGCCGCAAGAGCGCGCGAAGCGCGCCGGGCGAAACAGAAGTTGACTGGTCGTGGCTCGCACCGCCCTCGGTGGCAACAGCCGAAAGTAAGCCGACGGACCGGCGGCTACGCGCGCTCGAGGGCCAACTTCGCTTGTCGACGAACCTCGCCGAGCATGGCATTGAGCCCGTTCGCCCGGGTTGGCGAGAGGTGCTGGCTCAGGCCGATATCGGCCACGAAGTGCGGTTCGGAGTCCAGGATTTCGCGGGCGCTGCGCCCGGAGTAGACCTTGAGCAGCAGGGCGATCAGGCCCGACACGATGGCGGCGTCGGAGTTGGCGCGGAACACCAGTTCGTCGGCATCCCCGTCTGTGAGCAGCCAGACCTGCGATTGGCAGCCGGCCAGCAGGTTTTCGTCGACCCTGTCTGCTGCGTCGAGTTCAGGCAGCTTTCGACCAAGGTCGATCAAGTACTGGTAACGGTCCATCCAGTCGTCGAACAGGCCGAATTCGTCGACAATCTCCTGTTGGGCCGATTCGATGCTCACGAGATTACCTTCCAGCGCGTGCCTTCCGGGCCGTCCTCGAGTTCGATGCCGCGCCCGGCCAGGTCGTCGCGAATGCGGTCGGCGGTGGCAAAGTCGCGCGATTTTCGGGCGGCGTTGCGTTCATCGATCAGGCGCTCGATCTCGGCTTCGTCCACGTCGGAATGGTCACTGCCGGGGCGCTGTTTGAACCAGTCTTCTGGATTACCCTGCAGCAGCCCGAGCATTTCCGCCGTCGCCTTCAGGCGGGCGGCAATCCGCGGTTGCTCGGACGGCTCGGCGCTGCCGAGCTTTCGCGCCAGCGCATTGACCTCGGCCAGTGCCGTGGGTGTATTGAGGTCGTCCTGCAGCGCTTCGATTGCCGGCGGGGCCGGTTCCACGGCCTGTTCGGCGGGCGGGTGATCGCGTAGCAGGCCGTAGAGGCGATCGAGGGTGGCGCGTGCCTGCTCAAGGGCTGTCACCGACCAGTCGAGGGGCTGGCGATAATGCGCCGAAAGCAGCACGTAGCGCATGACCTCCCCGGGCCATTCCTTGAGCAAGTCATGGACGATCAGGGTGTTGCCCAGCGATTTCGACATCTTGCGCTTGTCGACCGTGACAAAGCCGTTGTGCATCCAGTAGCGGGCGAAGTGGTCGGTGCCGTGCGCGCAGCGGCTCTGGGCGATCTCGTTTTCGTGGTGCGGGAAGATCAGGTCCTGGCCGCCGGCATGAATGTCGATGACCTCGCCCAGGTGGGCCGCGCTCATGGCCGAGCACTCGATGTGCCAGCCGGGACGGCCGCGGCCCCAGGGGCTTTCCCAGCCGGGTTGATCGTCGTCTGACGGTTTCCACAGAACGAAGTCGCCGGGGTGGCGCTTGTAGGGTGCGACTTCGACGCGCGCACCGGCGATCATCTCGCGCATGTCCCGGCGCGAGAGCTCACCGTAATCGCCCGCTGCCTCGATGCTGAACAGTACGTGGCCCTCGGCGATGTAGGCGCATTCCTTGTCGACCAGGCGCTCGATCATGGCGATGATCTCGTCGATGTGTTCGGTCGCGCGCGGTTCGATCGTCGGCTGGCCCACGCCCAGCGCGGCCATGTCTTCGTGATAGATGTCGGCGAAGCGGTGGGTGATGGTGTCGATCGGAACACCCTGTTCGGCTGCGGCCTTGTTGATCTTGTCGTCGACGTCGGTGATGTTGCGCGCGTAGACCACCTCCGGATAACGGCGCGAAAGCACGCGATAGAGCAGGTCGAAGATCACCGCCGGCCGGGCATTGCCGATATGGGCGTAGTTGTAGACCGTCGGACCGCAGGCATACATCGTCACGCGCTCGGGGTCGAGCGGGACGAAGTCTTCCTTCTGGCGGGTCAGCGTGTTGTATATCCGGATGGGCATCGCTAAAAGAAATTGCGCTTGCGCGCTAGAATGACAAGCATTGAATTCTAACTGATTGAGGCTTTCGTCCCATGCCCAACCCGGATGCGTTGCTCTACGCCCGCCACGTCGAACATCGACGTGAGGAAATCGATGAGATGCTCACCGAGCTCGGCTACGACGGCCTGCTGATTCACTCGGGCCGCCCGGAGAATCGGCTGTTCGACGATCAGCATCCGCCGTTTCGCGCGCACGGCCCCTTCGTGGCCCTGGTGCCGCGGCCGTTTGCGGTCGACAGCTTGCTCGAACTGCGTCCGGGGGAGCGCCCGAAGCTGTGGTACTGCCAGCCCGACGATTTCTGGCATATGCCGCCCGAGCCGCCGGGCGACTGGCTGACCGAAAGCCTCGAAGTCGAGATCGTGCGATCTGCGAACGACTGGGAGGAACGCTTCCGCCAGCAGCGCGCCCTGGCCGTCATCGGGGATGAGCGGGCGTTGGGCGAGTTGCTCGACGGTGCCGACCTCAACCCGCCTGAATTGATGTGGCGGCTGGACGAGATGCGAACGCGCAAGACCGCCTGGGAGCGGGACTGTATTGAACACGCCAATCGCCTGGCCGTCTCCGGCCACCTGGCGGCCGCCGAAGCCTTTCGGGCCGGCAAGAGCGAGCTCGAGATCCATCTCACCTACCTGGCCGCCATGGGCGAGGATCAGGACACGCTGCCCTACAGCAGTATCGTCGCCCTCAACGATCACGGCGCCGTGCTGCACTACCAGTTTCGCACGCCCGAGCGGCCGAAGCCGGTTTACAGCTTTCTGATCGACGCCGGGGCCGACTGGCGCGGCTACGCCGCCGATATCACGCGTACCTGGACAATGGACGAACACCGCGAGTTCGGCGACCTGATCGAAGCCGTTGACGCCGCCCAGCGACGCCTGGTGGACCGGGTCCGTGCCGGGCAGAACTTCGTCGATCTGCATATCGAGGCGCATCGCGCCATCGCCGCCGTGCTCGAGCAGGCCGGCATCGTGAACATGCCGCCCGAAGAGCAGGTCGAGTCCGGCGTGAGCGCGCATTTCCTGCCGCACGGGCTGGGCCACCATATCGGTGCGCAGGTTCACGACGTCGCCGGCCTCAAGGACCAATACGGGCAGGAACTGCCGCCGCCCGATCGCTATCCCGCGCTGCGGCTGACGCGCAAGCTCGAACCGGGCAATGTCGTGACGATCGAGCCGGGGCTTTATTTCATTCCGTCTTTCCTGGAGAAGCTGCGCGCCGGTGAGTACGCTTCCCGGGTGGACTGGCAGGCGATCGAGCGGCTCACGCCCTACGGCGGCGTCCGCATCGAGGACAACGTCCTGGTCAGCGAGGGTGAGCCGGTGAACTTCACCCGCCAGGCTTTTCTAGAGTCCCCGATAGGGAATCCTTAAACTCCTCGCCTTCTGGCGAAGGATTGCTCTCGTAATTTTCAAATTCCAAGCACCAATTCACAAACAAATCTCAATGACCGAATTTTCAATTGACCGAAACGAATCGGGGCGCTTCGAACGCCTGAGGCCATGTTTCGATCATTCAAACATTGGTACTTGTTTGAGAATTGGTGCCTGGTACTTGGACATTGATGTGGTGGCGCAATCGGGCGCAGAGGCCACTTGAGTCACTCACCGATATCTTCGTTCCATAGCTCGGGTGAGTCTTCGATGAACCGCTGCATCAATGACACGCATTCCGGGCTGTTTACGACTTTTACGTCCACGCCCTCGGCGCGCAAGTGGTCCTCGTCGCCCATGAAGGTGCGGTTCTCGCCGATGACCACGCGGGGGATGCCGTAGAGCAGGATGGCGCCCGAACACATGGGGCAGGGCGAGAGCGTGGTGTAGAGCGTGCTTTCCCGATAGACCCGGGCAGGCTGGCGCCCGGCATCTTCCAGCGCGTCCATCTCGCCGTGCAGCACCACGCTGCCCGATTGCACCCGCCGGTTATGGCCGCGCCCGATGATGCGTCCCTCGTGCACCAGCACCGAACCGATCGGAATCCCGCCTTCGGCTAGGCCCTGACGGGCCTCTTCGACGGCGGCCTGCATGAACTCATCCATGACTTGTGCCTCATGTGTTTGCGGTCGCCGATCAGCATACTCGGGGTTGTCGACTGAAACTCGATTGCTTGTAACCGATTTCGCTTCCCGGAGCTAAAAGGGGGTACACATCCATCCGATCACGAGGCAATCCACCATGAAACGATTCATCCTGATCACGCTCCTGCTGCTGCCCTTCACCGCTCCGGCGGCCGACGGAACGCTGGGTAAAGACAGCCCCTGGTTCGTGCAGGTCAACCTGGCGGCGATGCGCGGCGCGTCCGACGACGGTGCCCTCTACGGCTGGTTGCGGCGCGAGGTCATCGAGGATCTTGAAGAGGAGTTCGGCGAGGGTACGATCGACGAGCTCGATGCACTGGCCGTCTTCGGCGCCGGCCCGGATCGCGACGGTTTCAGCGTCATGGTCGAGGGGCGCCTCGACGAGGAAATGAGAGACACGGTGATCCGCCGGCTCGCCGCCGAGCCGCTGTCCGACGTTGATGGCGCCTACCTGGCCGGTGCCAACGGGGAGCTGGCCGAACGATTCGATCTCGAGATCGAGGGCGGCTCGCTGTATCTGGGCTTCGACGAAGATTCGGCCGTGATTGTAACCACCCGCCGGTCGCTGCTCGACGCCTTTCTCGCCGGCGACCGCTTCGGGCCGCTGGCGGCGAGCGACCTGCTGGTCGTCCGCGCCGAGCCGATGCTCTCCGGCGGTGTCGATACAGCGGCCCTGGGAGAGGGGCATGGCCACTGGGATTCACAGGTGATGCGCAACATCCGCCGGGCGGGATTCGCGTTGACCGACGCCGGCGGCGGCTATGACGTCCGCGTTGAATTGATCGCCGTCGACGGAGCCCAGGCCCAGGCGCTGCTGAACATCGTGCAGGGCCTGATCGGCCTGCAAACCCTGTCGGCGTCCGAAGGCGACCCCGAACTGTCCTTCCTCTCCTCGCTGAAGTCCGAGCGAGAAGGCGATCGCGTCAGCCTGTCGGTCAACGTCAGTGCGGACGAAATGCTCGAACTGCTGGACTGAGCGTGCCGCGCCGACGATGCACGCCGAGGCTGAACGTCGCTTGATCGAGCGGGCCCGGTCGGGCTCGCTCGAGGCGTTCGACGAACTGGTTAACGCCCACCGGGACCGTCTCTACCGGTTCGTGCTCGTGCGCGGCGCTACGCCCGCGGATGCCGAGGACATCGTTCAGGACGCCTTCCTGGCCGCCTGGCGGCATCTCGGCAGCTACCGGGAGCGCTGGCGATTTTCCACCTGGCTGTTCACCATCGCCCGCCGCCGGGCCGCCAGGCGGCAAGTCGATCACGTCGAACTGCCCGCCGTCTTGATCGACGCATCCGATGGTCCAAGAGAAAGCGCGCAGGGCGAACAGCGGCGAGACAATATCTGGCTGCTGGCGCGTGAACTGCTACCATCGTCCTGGTTCGACGTGTTGTGGCTGTATTACGCCGAAGACCGGAAAACCGGTGAAATCGCCCGCATCCTCGGGCGCTCCGTCGCCTGGGTGAAGGTCACGCTGCATCGATCGCGCAAGCGCCTGGCCGAGCGGATCGATGCCGACGACTGGTTGTCCGGGGAGGTTGCAACGAATGAATAGACAACAGCTCGAAGAACGACTGCAGGCCGATGCCGGACGCATCCAGGCCGATTGCCCGGAACGGGTCGGCCAGCGCGTTGCCGCGCGGATTCGGAATCTCCAAAGCCGGCCTTCACCGTTGCCATGGTTTCTGCGCCCGCCGGCCCTGGCCGGCGTCGCGGCCGCCCTGGTGATTAGTGCTGCCCTGTGGATTGCCGGGCAGCCGGGCGGGCCCGATGGAGCGGGCCTCGAAGAGGCGGGCTTGAATGTCGCGCCCGTCGTCGCCAGTTCCGACCGCCTGATGGCGTCGCGCGAGGCGGCGCTCGCCAACGAGCGGCGATTGCTCGAGCAGGACCTCAGAAATCTGCGTGACCAGGTCACGGCCACTTTCCTTCAAGACTCTAATGGCTAACTAGTGTACCCCGTCGCTATTCCTGTAACATTCAGCGGGCTGGAAAGTGCTTAGCTGCAAGGCATGTCTCGCAGGCAATGGCCTTAGCCCTTGTCAAGAGACATAACGCCGCAGATGAGCGCTTTCCAGCTCGCCCTTTGGGAGCGCGCCTGAGCCGATATTGCGGCGTTGCGACCCTTGTAAAGGGCTACGGCCATTCACTGCGGGTCGCGCCTTGCACTATCGGCTCAGGCGCACTCTGAATTTCACAGGAATAGCGACGGGGTACACTAATGACGAATCAGTCCATCGGCCTCAGCGAAGCGCTCCAGCGTTACATGCTCGAACACGGCTCCGGCGAGGATCCCCTCCTGGGTGAATTGCGGGAGGAGACGGCGAAACTGCCGCAGCACAACATGCAGATCGCCCCCGAGCAGGGCCAGTTCATGGCGCTGATGGCGCGCCTGATCGGCGCCAAGCGCTATATCGAAGTCGGTACCTTTACCGGGTACAGTGCGCTCGCCGTCACCCTGGCGATGCCGGATGACGGCCGGACCATTACCTGCGACACCAGCAGGGAGTGGACCGATATCGCTCGCCGCTATTGGCAGCGCGCCGGCGTGGACGAGCGCATCAAGCTGGAACTGCGCCCGGCGCTCAAGACCCTGGAAGAACTCCTGGTCTCCGGCTGCGAGGACACCTTCGATCTGGCCTTCATCGACGCCGACAAGACCGGCTACATCGACTATTTCGAGCGCTGCCACGAACTGGTGCGCCCCGGCGGCCTGATCATGATCGACAACACGCTGTGGGACGCCCGGGTGATCGACGACAAAGACGACGACGAGGACACGCAGGCCATTCGCAGTTTCAACGAATACCTGCGCGAACGTGAGGAAGTCGATGTCTCGATCGTGCCGATCGGCGACGGGCTGACGCTGGTACGCAAGGCCGAGGAAGCGTCATGAGCAAGCCCTGGGCCCCTGGGCAACGCTTCGCGGGCGCGCCGGCTTAGTAGCACTCTCACGTCGAGGTTCCGGTCAGTCGATATACTGTCCGGATACCCAACGCGATGAGAGTCTTCATGCGACGCCTGTTCCTTATCCCCGTTCTTTTCGCCCTGGCGACTGTCTGTGTCGGCGCCGAGGTCGACCGCCGCACTGCCAACTCCGGCAACGTGGTCCTCGAGGACGTTCCCGGGATCCCCGAATCCATCAGCGAGGCGCTCACGCGCTACCAGAACACCCGCTCGGCCGGTCTGATCGACTGGAGCGCTGACGGCAAGAGCCTCTACATCACCACGCGTTTCGCCGAGGTCAGCCAGTTTCATCGCGTCGACCGGCCCGGCGGGGCGCGTCACCAGCTCACCTGGTACGACGAGCCGGTCGGCGGCGCCGCGCGCCGCCCGGGCAGCGACACCCTGGCCTTCCTGATGGACGAAGGCGGCAGCGAATTCGACCAGATCTACCTGTTCGACCCGAAAGACGGCAGCCGCAAAATGATCAGCGACGGTGAGTCGCGCAACGGTGGCCTGGAATGGTCGCAGGACGGGCGCTACCTGGCCTTCCAGTCGACGCGCCGCAACGGTCGTTCCAACGATATCTGGATGTTCGATTTCGAGAACGAGCGCGAGGCCCAGCTCGTGCTCGAGGCGCCCGACGGCAGCTGGTGGGGTCCGGTCGAGTTTTCTTCCGACAACCAGAAACTGCTCGTCGTCCAGTATGTGAGCGTCAACGACTCGCGCATCCATGTCCTGGATTTGGGCTCCGGTGAATTGACGCGTATTGCCGGCAGCGAGGAAGATCCCTCGCGCAACCTGCCTTCTGGTTTCGACGCCGACGACAAGGGCGTGTATTTCAGCACCGACGCAGAGGGCGAATTCGCGCAGCTGGCCTGGCGTCCGCTCGACCCTGAAGGGGAGCCGCGCGTGATCACCGGCGACATTCCCTGGTCGGTGCAGGGCCTGGAGCTCAACCATGCCGGCGACGCGGGCGTGTTCGTCACCAACGAGGGCGGCATCAGCCGCCTGTACCGTTTCGATCCCGCCGATGACAGCTACGACCGCGTCGATGATGTGCCGGAGGGCCTGATCTATGGTGCCTCGTTCAGCGAGGACGACGAGTCGCTGGCGCTGGTGCTCAACAACCCGCGCTCGCCCAGCGATGTCCACGTCATGGGGTGGGACACGGGCAAGCTCACGCGCTGGACCTACAGCGAGGTCGGCGGCCTGGATACCGAACAGTTCGTGATGCCCGAGTTGATCAGCTACCCCACCTTCGACGAGGTCGACGGCGAGCCGCGCCAGATCCCGGCGTTCGTTTATCGCCCCGACGGCGAGGGTCCGCACCCGGTCATCATCCAGATCCACGGCGGGCCCGAAAGCCAGTCGCGCCCCGGTTTCTCCAGCACCTACCAGCTGTGGATCGACTACCTCGATGCGGCCGTCATCCGGCCCAACGTGCGCGGTTCGGCCGGCTACGGCAAGAGCTACCTGAGGCTCGACAACGGCATGCGGCGCGAGGACTCGGTTCGCGACATCGGCGCGCTGCTCGACTGGATCGAGACCCAGCCCGATCTCGACGCCGATCGCGTGGCGGTCTACGGGGGCAGCTACGGCGGCTACATGGTGCTCGCCAGCGCCGTTCACTACAGCGACCGGCTCAAGGCCGCCGTCGACATCGTCGGCATCAGCAACTTCGTGACCTTCCTGGAGAACACCGAGGACTACCGCCGCGACCTCAGACGCGTTGAATACGGTGACGAGCGTGACCCGGAAATGCGCGAGCATCTCGAGGCCATCAGCCCGCTCAACAACGTCGAGCAGATCGACGTGCCGATGTTCGTCGTCCAGGGCGAGAACGATCCGCGCGTGCCGGTCAGCGAGGCCGAGCAGGTCGTCGCCGCGCTGCGCGAGCAGGGCAGTCCGGTGTGGTACATGAACGCGCTCAACGAGGGTCACGGCTACCGCCGCAAGGAAAACCGCGATCTTTACAGCGAGGCCGTAGTGCTTTTCCTGGAGACCTTTCTCGTCGACTGATCCGCCAGCCACTCAGCGCGATACCGAACGGGCCCCGCTTCCGGCGGGGCCCTTTCTTTGGCGTCATCAGTCTGTGACCTGCCAGCGTTAAAAAGCAGGAACCAAACTCAAAATCCTGAAGGGAAAGTAATGACTTTAATGCGGAACGCCACCCTTGCCGTGGCGCTGATGTCGAGCCTGTTTATCGCTGCCTGCACACCGGCTGAAAGCGACAGGGAAGACGATATCGCACTGCGTTTCGCGGTTCTGGGCGACGCCGAACCCAAGCCCGAGCCGCAGTTTCCGAACATGGCCGCGGCGATCGATCACGTGAACCGGATGGCGGACTCGATGCATATTGATTTCGTGGTCGGCGTCGGTGACATCGCGCACAAGGGCACCGTCGTGCAGTACGAAAACGCCACGGCGGAGCTGCGGCGCCTGGCGCTTCCCTTCTATCCCATCATGGGTAACGAGGAGCACGGCAGCACGGTCGAACGGTACCTGAAGTACGCCAATCGCTGGGGTCGCGGCGGACAGGAATTGACCGAGCCGAGCTACGTGGTCGAGACCGAAGAGGTGGCGCTGGTGCTGGCATCGCCGGACTCGGGCCGTGATTTCGACGACCGGGGCATCGAATGGATGCTCGAGCGGATCAAGGCGCTGCAGCCCAAGCCGGTCTTGCTGATCGTGCACGGTGCCCAGGCGGGCGTCTACCCGGAGAATCCCGACAAGGGTATCCACCACGAAGGTTTCGCCGAGGTGGTGGCGCAACCGAACCTGGCTGCGGTCATTTCCGGTGACCTGCACATGGATATGGACCGGGTGGAACATTCCAAGGAGATCGATGGCGTGCACTACCTGCATATTCCGCCGCTGGAACGCACCAAGATTCCCGACGAAAGCCGCCATACGGCGATGTTGCGCGTTTTCACTCTCGACACCGACGGCGAGGTGCTGGTCGAGACCTACGAGGTGGGCGTCGAACAAGCGCTCGCCCGCCACGAATATCGTTTCGAGATCGAGGCCCGCTGAGTTCTACTGCGGGGGGGGCGGCGAAATCCCGGCCGGGATCAGTCCTCGACGTCCTGCGGCGCAGGGAACTCGAGCGCTTCGACCGGTGATTGCCAGGCATCGAAGTAAGTGCGGACACGCGCTTCGAGCTGTTTCGGCTTGTCGAACAGCAGGAACCGGCCATGCTGGAACGCGCGGGCGCGAAGCTCGGCACGGCGTCGCTCGATGAGTGCGCTCAGGGCCTGCAGCGTATCTTCGTCGGCAAAGCGATCCGGATCCGCGAGCAGCATTGCATGCAGTACCGCCAGGTCGTGTTCGTCGCCGAGCACATCCGACATGCGGTGGGCGGCCTTCGCCCAGGGTTTGATGAGTCCGGGCCAGCAGCCCTCCAGCAGCTGGGCGTGATACCAGTGGTACTTCATGCGCTTGCGCCATTCGTGCAACACGGCGGTGGTCGGCGTTTGTTCCGCCCGGGTCATGGCCTTGCGAGCCCTTCTGTATGTCTTTCGGGCGCCGGCGGCCACGGCGCGCCCGCCGTCGGTGCTCAGCGTCCAGTCGGTGATGCTGACGCGGCTGTCGGCCATCGTTTCCCTGAACCGGGCGATTCGGGCCTCGATGTCTTCCCCATCGCTGCCTTGGGTGTCGGCAAGCTCGGCCAGGTTCTCGCGGAGACCCCCAAAGGCCTCGGGGTCGACGGTGCCTTCGAACCGCTCGAGGAGCTGGTCGACCGTCTCGACGACCACTTGGGCATCGCGCAGGGACGACAACTCGCGCGCCGCATCGCGGTAGGTCGCGTTGACCCGTCGGTAATCGGGAAAAGCCGGCCTGACCAGCCGCGCCAGCGCGCGCAGCTTCTTGCATCGCGTGCGCGCCTGGTGAACGGTTTCGCTCCGATCGAGCGCGTCATCGTCGATTTCGTGCAATACCTTGTCGACCTGCTCGGTCGCGATGCGTCGGATTCCTGCCTCGACCGATTCGTCTCTGTACAGCCGATAGCCCATTGCATTGCACGCGTTAGGTGATGTCCAAGCCTAGCAGACCGTCACGACTTTAATGCGCCTGTAATCGGCAGACTTGATACTCAGGGCTCATCAGGTTCTGTCTAGCCCGCTCGCAAGCGCTGTGGCCCGTGCCCGGCAACCCTGCGCCCCGGAGGAGTCATCGTCATGAGCAAGCCCCGCCAGCCTGAAAACATCAATCGCCACCGTCGCCAGCTTCTGCGCCAGAGTCTCATCGCTTCGGGCGTGCTTGCGATCGGGCCGGGCCTGTGGGGTGTCACCGCGCAGGGTTCGCCGCGCTCGGCCAAGCCGCTGTCCTTGCGCAAGAAGGTCAGCAATATCCCGAATCTCTCCGGGACCCTGCACGAAGTGTTGGTGGAAAACGATCCCCGGACCCGGATGCGGGTCCCGCGCGGTTTCTCGGTGCGCCAGGTCGGGCGGACCGGGGAGCGGCCCGTCGACGGCTCGGACTATCGCTGGCATGCCGAGCCCGACGGCGGGGCCTGCTTCCCGATGGACGACGGCGGCTGGGTCTACGTGTCCAACGCCGAAGTCGGCACCTGGCGCCAGGGCGGCGTGGGCGCACTGCGTTTTGACGCGGACGGCCAGTTGGTCGACAGCTATTCGATCTGCACCGGCACGACCAACAATTGCGCCGGCGGACCCACGCCCTGGGGGACCTGGCTGACCTGCGAGGAAATCGACGAGGGCCTGGTCTACGAATGCGATCCCACCGGCAAGAAACTTGCGGTGCCCGCTCCGGCCATGGGCGTGTTCAAGCACGAGGCCGCGGCGGTCGATCCCGTTCATCGCCACATCTATCTCACCGAGGACGTCGAGGACGGCAACTTTTATCGGTTCGTGCCCGACCACTATCCGGAAGGCGGCCGTGCGGACCTTCGCAGTGGTCGGCTGGAGGTGGCCGCCGTCGCAGGTGACGACCCGCACGCGACGCGGCCAGTGGAATGGCGCGCCGTGCCCAACCCGATTCCGCGCCTGGGTGGCGACGATCCACAACGGCGCGAGAAGGCGACGCGCTACCAGGTCGCCGGGGCCGAGAAGTTCGACGGCGGCGAAGGGTGCTGGTTTCACGAGGGCATCGTCTATTTCACCACCAAGGGCGACAATCGCGTCTGGGCCCTGGACACCAATCGCAACGTCATCGACCTGGTTTACGACAAGCAAAGCGAGCAGGCTTTCAATCCCGGCATTGACAGCGTCGACAACGTGACGATTTCCGCCGGGGGCGACGTGGTGGTTGCCGAAGACGGCGACGAGATGCGCCTGGTCGTCGTCGGACCCGAGGTCAAGCCCTTTGAACTGGTCAACGTCGTCGGGCAGCGGGGTTCGGAAATCTGCGGCCCGGCCTTCGATCCGAATGGCGAGCGGCTGTATTTCAGTTCGCAGCGCGGCATCGCCGGGGACCACACCGACGGTCGCATCTACGAACTGCGCGGCCCGTTTTTTGTCGACGCCTGAGCGGAATTCCCAAAACCATGATCACCGAAAAGCCCTCTTTCCGTCTTGCTCCCACCGGGGCCCTGATGCCGTTGCTGGCGCTGCTTGCAGCGCTTTCATCGTCGGGCTGCAGCGACCGCGATCCGGTCGAGGAAAGCCAAAGCCAGGCCGCCGCAGATGAGCATGCCGTCGCGGAGCCCGCGGAGCCCGCGGAGCCCGCGGAGCCCGCGGAGGATGCCGGAGTAGACCGGCAGACGGCCTTCCGCGTCCGCTCGGATTTCACCGCCGGGCTCAACGACGATGCCGGCTGGGCCGGCGAGATCGACGAGGCGGTGACCGTCGAGGCCGACCGTCCCTTCCGCCTGCGCTTCGAAGTCACCGCGGCCGGTGATGATCCCGATCCGCGGCAGTATCAACTGGAGATGCGGCGCAATGGCGGCGACTGGGAACCGGTGCCGGCCGAGAACTTCCCGCAGCCTGAAAAGGTCCACGAATTTCCGCTGGAATCGCACGACGACGATGCCGGGCCGATCTGGCACGTCGAGGCGGGTGATGCGAGCTCGCTGCGCTGGAACGAAGATGAGGATGGCGGGTACCTGGAAGTTGCCGCCGATGATCAGCACCTGCTCGCACTGGGTCAGTACTCGGTGCAGTGGCAGCCGGTCGAGTTCGCCACCGAGATGCGCTTCGACGACGAACGCGGCAGCCGTGCCGGCCTGGTCTTCGACTACCGCGATGCGCAGAACTACTCGCGGGTCGACGTGATCGCGCCGGACACCGTTCGGCTGGTGCGCGTCGAGGGCGGGCGAGAGTCCGTGGTCGCCGAGCACCCGGCCGGTGTCGAGACCGGGCGCTGGCTCGAGCTCAAGGTAATTTTCGAGGGCGGCGACCTGGTGGTCGAATTCGATGACGAGGCGCTGGTGTTCTCCGAGCCGCTGAATGATGGTTTCCCCCCGCTTCTGGGCGTGTTCATGCCGAGCGACAGTGCTGCCGATTTCGAATCTTTCGTGGTCGAAGGCGAGCCGCGCACACCGCGCTCGAGCATCGTGGCCAGTCCGGTATTCGAGCACGGCGCGCCGACCACCGATCTCCTGCCGGTCTCCGATCGCCCGTTCACGGGTGGGTCGGGCATCAGCTTCGCCGAGCGCACGCCGGCCTGGTCGGGCGACGGCGGTCACGGCGAATGGGAATTCCCGATGGTGATCCGACACTTTTCCGACCGGGCGGCGCTCAACGAGTCCGGCGATCGCTTCGACTACCGCCTGATCGAGCCCGAAACCGGTGCGCTGGCCGCCGAGACCACCGCTTCGGTCACCCTGGACGTACCGGAAGGCCACCTTGGCGGCACCTTTGTGGAGACGCCGATGCGGATTGGACCCTGGCAGGCCGGCAGCGGCGATCTGTATTTCCTGATGGAGCCGTCCGAGACTTGGAACCGGCTGATGACCGTCAAGTCGTCCGACGGCGGCCGGTCCTGGCGGGAAGTCGACGGCGCCAATCGCCCGGCAACCGGGGATCTCGAAGGCTTCGCTTCGGTGCTCGCGGATGGTCGCATTCATATGCTGCACCAGACTTCCGACGATGTCTGGTATCACGCCTTCAATACCGCCGACCACCCCGACGCACCCGACACCTGGGCCGTGCGCGACGAGCGCCTCGCCTCGCCCGAGGAGCCGCCGACGCAGGTCGCCGACATCGCGGTTCGCGCCGACGGGAGCGTGGTGGCGGTCTATGGCGGGCCCGACGATATCCGCTTGCGTATCCGCAGCGCCGACGGTCAGTGGAGCGAGGCGCGCGTGATCGACGCCGAAGCCGACGCCGTCCTGTCCGGCCCCACATTGGCCCTCGGGCGCGAGGATGTCGTGCACCTGGCCTACACGAGCGGCGACGGCAGTGCCTGGTATCGCCGCATCCGGCCTGATGGCGCACTGGACGACCCATTCCGCCTTGCCTCCGATCTGGACACCGGCAGTGAAGACGTCGGTTCGATCCTGCCACTGCTCTACCTGCCGGAAAGCGATTCGGTCAGCGTGATTTACCGAGCGAGCGAAGGCCGACTGTTCGAGCGCCGCTCAAGCCGTGACGGTTCCTGGAGCGACCCGCTTGCCGTGTCCGATCGGCGCGTGGTTCAGAACGCCGTGGATTCGGACCAGACCGGCGCCGATGCCGTAGTCGATGGCGACAAGGTCCACGTCCTGTTTATCGAAGAAGGCACCGGTAGACTTTTGCATGTCGCTCGGCGGGGCGGCGAATGGAGCGAAACCGAGGTCGTGGTCGATGAAGGGACGGTCCAGTGGGTGCGCGGTTCAGTCCTTGAACGGCCCAGCGGCGGCCGGGCCTACGGGTTTGTCTACGATGCCGGCTCGGATGGCGGATCCGGCATGAACCGGTTCATGGAGCTCGATCTGTCCGAGGATTGACACCGTGCGCTGCCCGAATCGGTCAATCGACCGAAATATATCAGTCACAGCAAATTAACCGAGGGGTCACCCTTGCTACATCCCGGGCCTTGAGACTGGGGATCCAGACCAGCAATCAAACCGGGAGATTTTGATGATGTACCGAATAATCGTCGGCTGCGTTTTCGCATTGTCGATTATCACTTCTGTTTCCGCCCAGGATCAGACCGCCGATCTCGAAGGTACGGTCGTCGATGCTGAAGGCGAGTTCCGATTCGAGGGGGCACGGGTTCAGATTCTCGACACCGACCGGCGCACTTCCACCGACCGCCGCGGACGCTTCAGCTTCAGCGACCTGGAACCGGGCACCTATGAGCTTCGCGTGTCCTACATCGGCGCCGAACCGCAAACCGAGACGGTAGAGATCGTCGCCGGCGAAGACCAGCAGATCGAGGTCCGGCTGGGCGGAGCCGAAGATCTGGACCGGGTGGTGGTCGTCGGCCAGGCGGCAGCCCAGAGCGCTGCCCTGGCGCGCGAGCAGAGCGCAACCAACAACATCAACGTACTCTCGGCCGACGCCATCGGCCAGTTTCCCGACGACAACGTGGCCGAGGCACTGCAGCGCGTTTCCGGCCTGTCGCTGGAGCGGGACCAGGGGGAGGGTCGCTTCGTCACGATTCGCGGCGCTAACGCCGAGTTCAATACCACGACCATCAACGGGCTCCGGATTCCCGGCCCCGAGGACGATAGTCGCGCGGTGAATCTCGACGTCATCTCGTCCGACCTGGTCGAAAGTGTCGAGGTAACCAAGTCCCTGATGGCCAACCAGGACGCCGACGCCGTGGGCGGCAATATCGAGATCAAGACGCTCAGCGCTTTCGACCTCGGTAACTCGCTGACGGGTCGCATCGAAGGCAGCTACAACGAGCCGCTCGAGGAAACCAGTCCGCGCCTGGGCCTGACCGGAACACGGCTTCTGAGTGTCGGCGAAGGCGTCGACAATCTCGCCATTTCCGGATCCGTCAATTTCTACGATCGCAGCTTCGCGGTCGACAACGTCGAAGGCGGCGCGTGGCCGTTCGTCGACGATCCCGCCGGCGGCGGCGAGTTCCGTTCGCCCGAATCGGCCGAACAGCGCGACTATGAACTGTCCCGCAAGCGCATCGGCGGTGTGCTCAACTTCGACTTCCGCACCGAAGCCGGGACGGAGTACTACCTGCGAACGCTCTACAGCGAGTTCTCCGACAACGAGATCGAGCTCGAGCACGAATATCTCTTCGAAGACTCAACGCCGGTCGAGATCACGGCCGACTCGGGCTCGTTCACGGACGGCGAGGTCGAGCGGCGCGGCAAGGAAACGACGGCCACTCGCGAGATCCTCTCGGTCGTCTTCGGTTCGGAGACGAGCATCGGCCAGTGGGAAACCGACTACCAGGCCGGCTACTCCGAAGCGAGTACTTCCGAGCCCTTCTCACTTGGCACGGCCCTGATAGCCGGCGGCCTCGACATCGGCTATGACCTCAGCGGCGATCGGCGTACGCCGCGACTGTTTGGCGCCGATCTCGATTCGCTTGAAAATCTCGAAGCCTATGAACTCGACCTGGTGGAGCTTGAAAGCGACCAGACCGAGGAAGAGGAAGTCTCGCTTGAATTCAACGCCGGTCGATTCTTCGCCTGGAGCGGCAATCCCGGCCGCTTCCAGTTCGGCGCCAAGGCCCGTTTGCGCGAGAAGTTCAACGACGGCAACAACCGCAACTTCGAGTCCTTCGGCGGCGACTTCACGCTCGCCGACCTCGCCGGCCCCGGTTCGCGGGACTATCCACTCGGCCGCTTCGGGCCGTACGTGAGCACCGATATCCTGCGCCAGTTCTACTTCGACAACCGTGACAACTTCGAGATCAACCAGGCCGACTTCCTGCTCGACAGTGAGGGCGAGGACTATGACCTCGAAGAGGATATCTATGCCGCCTACGTGATGTCGGAGGTGACGTTCGGCGCGCTCGACCTGGTCGGGGGGCTTCGTATCGAGCATACCGATCAGTCGCAGGGGGGGGTTCCGGGCCGTCGTCAATGAAGACGTCGAGGACGGGCTTCCCACGATCGAGCCGGTCACGGCTAGCAACGACTACACCGACGTTTTCCCCAACCTGCAGGCGCTCTACAACATCAGCGATGAGTGGCAGTTGCGCGGTGCGTTGACCCGCACCATGGGGCGCCCCAACTTCGAGGCCGCCGGTGCACGACAGCTCGTCGAGATCGAAGGGGGCGATCGGGTCGCCGAGATCGGCAACCCCGATCTCGAACCCTTCTACTCCAACAACTTCGACCTGAAACTGAGCTACTACGGTGCCGACCGGCTGACCGTGGCTTCGGCAGGCATCTTCTACAAGGACATCGAGGACTTCTTCGTCTCGACCGACATCGCGGGGCAGTCACCCTGGGAGGATTTCGACGAGGTCTCGACAGTGATCAACGGTGACTCGGCCGAACTCTACGGCCTCGAGTTGAGCTACGTGCAACAGTTCGGCTTCCTGCCGGCACCCTGGGACGGGCTGCTGCTGATCGCCAACTACACGTACGTGGATTCCGAGGCCGAGGTGCCCTTCAGAACCAGCAGCATCCCGCTTCCCCGACAGTCTGACAATATTGTCAACCTGGCACTGGGCTATGACGGCGGCGGCCTGACGATGCGCCTGGCGGCCAACTACCGGGGCAAGTATTTCGACGAAATCGAGGACCCGGAGGACCCGACCCAGGATCGTTACGTTGAGGACGAAGTGCGCGTGGACTTCACTTCCGAGTACCAGATCACGGAAAACTGGAATGCAATCTTCAACGTGTCCAATATCACCGATGAAGTGTTCTACGCCTACCTCGGCGATCCGGATTTCTCCAACCAATACGACGAATTCGGCCGCACCTACGAGTTTGGTTTGAGATTCCGCTATTGAGGATGGTCAACTGAAATGATCGATCCGGAAGGGCCCCGCTTCGGCGGGGCTTTTTCGTGTTGGCGACGGTCGAAATGTTATTACTCGGCCCTGTTGCGGTAGATTACGGCTATGGATCCACACAACCACCACCCTCATCACCATGCTCCCTCCAGCCGAAGCGCGCTGATCGCGGCGCTGTGCCTGACGCTGGGTTTCGCGGCGGTCGAATTTTTCGCCGGTCTGTGGGCGGGATCGCTGGCGCTGGTCGCCGACGCCGGGCATATGCTCACCGATTCGTCCGCCCTGGGCCTGGCCGCCTTCGCCGCCTGGATTGCGGCACGTCCGGCCAGCGCCCGTCGCACCTGGGGCCATGGTCGTGCCGAGATACTGGCCGCCCTGGTCAACGGCGCGGTGATGCTGGTGCTGGTCGGCTCGATCGCCTGGCATGCCGTCGAGCGCTTCCAGGAGCCGCGCGAAGTCAGCGGTGCGGCGGTCATGGGCGTGGCCCTGGTCGGATTGGTCATCAATCTGCTGGTGTTCTACGTACTCAGCCGCGGCGAGAGCAATCTCAATGTGCGTGGCGCGATGCTTCACGTGCTCGGCGACCTCCTCGGTTCGGTCGCCGCACTGGCCTCGGGTATCGTCATTCTGGCCACCGGCTGGACGCCGATCGACCCGGTCCTGTCGCTGTTGATCTGCGCGCTGATCTTGATCGCGGCGCTGCGCCTCCTGCGTGAGGGCGTGCACGTGGTGATGGAAGGCGTGCCGGACGGGATGGATGTTGAGACCGTGCGGGCGACGATGTCCGAGGTCGCGGGCGTCAATGAGGTGCACGACCTGCATATCTGGCAAGTCTCCGGTCATCGTGTAGCGCTGTCGGCCCACGTCGTTATCGAGGATCTGGCCGCCTGGCCGCCGGTGCTCGAATCGCTCAACCGCATCCTCCTCGAGCGCCATGCCATCGATCATCCAACGCTGCAGCCGGAGCTGCCCGAATCCGGCGGCTGCGTCCACCAGCCGGAAGCGTGTCGCTGATGGCGGGTGGTTGGTCGACGGATGATGGCGTCCAGAAGCAGATCGACAGCACGGTCGAGGATGGTCTGGAGCGGGTTCGCAGCCGGATTCCGAAGGGCGAGAGCAGACGGGACTGCGCGGAGTGCGGTGAGCCAATCCCGGAAGCCCGCCGCAAGGCGCTGCCGGGGGTGAAGCTGTGTGTAGCCTGTCAGGAAGACCTGGACGAGGCGGAGACGAAAAGTTTCAGCGGCTACAACCGCCGTGGCAGCAAGGACAGTCAGCTGCGTTAATCGATTGGGGAGGGCGCCGGCCCGCTGTGCGGACCGGTGCAAAAAAGTCGTGGTTGATCAACCTTCCCCGTCGCCGTCCATTTCGGAATCGGCCTGTTCGATGCGCTCGAGCAGCGTATCGAGGATCTCCCGCCCCGTTTCTCCGGTCTGCTCGATATAGGTATCACGCACACCCAGGCTGGCTTCGCGGAATACCTCGCGCTCCTCTTCGGTCAGCTCGACCCACTCTGTGCCGCCTTCGTCGAGAATGGTCTGCAGGCGCTCCTCGTTGAACTGAATTTGTTCTTCGTCGATCCAGTCGACCAGTTCGTCGCGCACGTCGATCACCATCTGCCGCTGCTCATCCGAAAGTGAGTCAAACCACTGCTTGCTCGCAGCCAGGGTCGAGATGAACTGGGCGTGGCGGCCGGAAGTGAGTACATCCTGTTCCTCGTAGAAGCTCATTTCCTCGATCGCGAAGATCGGGTTGACCTGGCCGTCGATCTGGCCGAGCTGCAGGCCGCTGTAGACTTCCGAGTAGGGCATTGGCGTCGGATTGGCGCCGTAAGCGCGGTAGGACTCGACCAGGATCGGCGAGGTCATGGTGCGGATGCGGAAATCCTCGAAGTCATCGAGCGTGCGCAGCGGTTTGTCGGCGCTCCAGACCATCCAGCCCTCGGGAATGATGTCGAGCAGTTGCAGGTCCTCGTCGTTGTAAAGCGGCTGGAATAGCGAATAGACCGTGTCGTTGGAGAGCACTTCACGATTGACCTCGTTGTGCTCCGACAGCACGAAGTGCAGCGTGAAAACGCCGACTTCCGGAATCAGGTCGGCCAGGTGGCCGGGTGAGGCGAAGGTCAATTCGATACCGTCGCCCTGGGCCATTTCGGTCAGCTGCGAGGAGGTGCCCAGCGCGCCGTAAGGGTAGATTTCGATGTTGATGGCGCCGTCACTTCGCTCTTCGATGCGGCGCTTGAACTCCTGCGCGTAGGCATCCTGCACGCTGCCTTCGACTTCCTCGAGTGCGAAGCGCCAGGTCACCGCTTCGGTTTCGGGTTCAGCCGCATCGCCGTTGCCCGTTTGCTCATCCGGTGTCTGCCCGGAATCGCCGCAGGCGCTCAGCAGCAGTGCGAACAGCAACGTCAGTCCGAGATTGAGTCGTTTCATGATTTGCTCCCGAAAATGGAACCGATCATCAACATAACATGGCTCCGTCGCAATCTTCGTAGTCGAACCGGGAATGCTATGGCCGCCGTGTAGAATGTTGCAGCATCGAGGTCGTTGAGAGGGCAACTGATCATGATCGAAGCGACGGGCTGTGCGAAATGAGCGCCCCCGAACCGAGATCGCCGAGGTCGTGGCGTCAGGCCGTTCGCCGTCCGTTCAGCTGGTTCGACCGCGGGCTGGACTGGTTCGAGCGCTTTGTCCTGGTCACCGGCATTGCGGCCATGGCGATTGTCAGCGTGGTCAATGTCATTTCTCGAAACACCATTGGCTCGAGCCTGCAGTTCGCCAGTGATGTCACCCAGCTGCTGCTGGTGCTGGTTACCTTCATGGGGATCGGTATCGGCGCTCGGAACGCGCGCCATATCCGGGTTTCCGCCATCCACGACCTGCTGCCCGAAGTAGCGCAGAAAGTGCTGCTGACCGTTGTCGGTTTCGGTACCTCGGCGCTGCTTTTTCTGCTGGCCAACTACGGCTGGGCCTATGCGCAGTCAGCGCAGCGCAGCTGCCGTATTCTGTCCGAGACACTGGGCGCTACGCCGCTGTGGATCGGAATCGCGCTCACGCTGGTTGCCATGGTGCTCGGTGGTCATCTCATACGGATCATTGCCGAGGTCGGCGGCCGATTGCTCGGTGGCATGTCTCCCGTTCGCCGCAATCTCGTATTGCTTGCCGCCATTACCGCGGGACTGGCGATCGGCGCACTTCTGTTCGGGCTGTTCATCGAACTGGTCGACAATCGCAGCGGTCGTTGCCGGGTCACTTCCTCGACCGGCTTCCCGGTCTATCTGATCTATATGGTCGTGCCGCTGGGATTCTTCCTCGGTGGCGTTCAGTTCTTCCTTGCTGGCTTGCGCAACCTGGTCAGCCGGGACAATTACCTGTCCTGGTACCACCGCGACGAGTACGAAAGCGAAGAACAGGCCGCCGGGCAAACGTCCCTGGGCCGGATACCTGTCGAGCACGATGACAAGCGGGAGCAGGCCAATGACTGAGTTCTTCGAGTTGCTGGGATTGGCCGCGCTGAGCGACGGCCAGGTGGCCCTGGTGGCCGCCGCCGTCATGGTCGTGCTGTTGCTGATGGGCTTTCCGATGATGGTGCCGCTGATCGTGGGTGCCATGGTGCTGCTGTTTTCCCGGTTCGGCATGCTCGAGCCGAGAATGCTCGTCCAGCAGATGATCGGCGGGGTCGAGCAGAGCGTGCTGGTCGCGGTTCCGATGTTCATCCTGGCCGCGGATATCATGATCCAGGGAAAAACGGCCGATCGCCTGCTCGACCTGGTCAGCAAGTTCGTCGGCCACATCCGCGGCGGCTTGCCGGTGACCACGGCGGTGTCGTGCACCCTGTTCGGGGCGGTGTCGGGGTCGACCCAGGCCACCGTGGTGGCCATGGGCAAGCCGCTTCGACCGAAGCTGCTCGAGGCCGGCTATACGGATCGTTTCTCGATGGCGCTGATCATCAATTCGAGCGACATCGCACTGCTCATTCCGCCCTCGATTGGCATGATCATCTACGGTGTGGCATCCGGCACGTCCGTCGGCGAGTTGTTCATTGCCGGCATCGGGCCGGGGCTGATGATCCTGGCGCTGTTCGCGCTCTACTGTTACATCATTTCGGTCTGGAAAAAGATCCCCGCCCGCCCTGCCTCGAGCTGGCGCGAACGTCTGACCGCCCTGCGCCGCGCCGTATTGGCCTTCGGTTTTCCCGTCATCATCATCGGCGGTATCTATTCGGGTTACTTCAGTCCCACCGAGGCGGCTTCAATGTCGGTGGCCTATGCGCTGTTACTGGAGATGGTGATCTACCGCGAGGTCAAGCTTTCCGACCTGCCGGGGGTGGCCCTGTCGACCGGCATGATCACGGCGGTGGTGTTCATCCTGGTCGCCGCCGGCATGGGCTTTTCCTGGATCGTTTCATTCGCCCAGATACCGGAGCTTCTGTTGGGTGACGTGGTTGCCAATGCCGCCGACAACCCGTTGATGGTGCTGGCGCTGGTAGCCGTCGCCTACTTCATCGGCTGCATGTTTGTCGATCCCATCGTCGTCATCCTGATCCTCACGCCCATCTTCGCGCCGGCCATTCAGTCGGCCGGGCTGGATCCGGTCCATGTCGGCACCATCGTCGTGCTGCAGGCGGCCATCGGTTCGGCCACGCCGCCGTTCGGCTGCGACATCTTCACCGCTGTGGCCATCTTCCGCCGACCCTATCTCGACGTCATCGCCGGCACGCCGCCGTTCGTGCTGATCCTGTTGTTCTCAACGGTATTGCTGATCCTTTTTCCGCAGATCGCACTGTTCCTGCCCGAACTGATGCGGTGACGAGAAGCGCAAGCCGGCCTTCACCCTGCCGTGACCGCCTTCAGGGTGAAATGGCGACATTGCTTTCTGGAGAGATGATATGAGCATTCGAGCCATCCTCGCTTCGAGCATGTTCGGCCTGGCCGGCATCGCCGGGGCCGATTGCGGCAACCTGCTCGACTATTCGCATCGCGGTCTGGCGACATCGAAGGAAATCAACCTCTGCGAGGCCTATGGCGGGCAGGTCGTTCTGGTGGTCAACACCGCCAGCCAGTGCGGCTTCACGCCGCAGTTTAAAGGCCTCGAAAAGCTTTATCGGAAGTACAAGGCTGACGGGCTGGTGGTGCTCGGTTTTCCTTCCGATGATTTCAAGCAGGAACATGCCGATGAGGAAGCGACCGCCGATGTCTGCTACGTCAATTACGGCGTCAGCTTTCCGATGTTCGCGACCAGCCCGGTCAAGGGTGACAACGCCAACGCGCTCTTCAAGGCGCTCAGCGCGGCAACCGCCGGGCCGAGCTGGAACTTCAACAAGTACCTGATCGACCGAGATGGGAAGGTCGTCGAGCGCTTCACTTCATCGGTCACGCCGATGAACAGCCGACTGGAGCAACACCTCTCCGAACTCGTGGCGAGATAGGGCAGGGCGTTCGTTCCGGTTTCAGTCAGCTACCACCAGGCGGTCGTGCCGTGGCAGGTACAGCGCCGCCTTGATGTCGGTCTCGCCCATCTGCTCGAACAGGCGACGATACAGGTCCAGCTGGACGTTGTAGCGCTCGGCCTCCTCGCCCAGGAAGCGCTCCAGGTCGCCGCCGGCGTGGTAGCCCGACTTGTAGTCGATGATCCAGCGGGTGCCGTTGTCGTCGACAAAGGTGCGGTCGATCACCGCGTTGACCAGCTCGCCCTCGACGATGCCCGACAGGGGCAGTTCGCAGGCTGCCTGACGGTGCTCGCCGCTGAGAATCCAACGTCCGACCTCGCTGTGCAGGGTTCGGTCGAAGGCTTCCCGGATGGGTTCGACGGCCGCATCCAGCTCTGCGCTGCCCGTGCCCATGGCTTTTAGCAGGCCAGGGATACGCTGGCGCAGAGACTGCTGTTGTTGTTCGTCGAGGTTTTCGATCCCGATCTGCCCGATGCGCTCGAGCAGGCGATGCAGCACCGTGCCGATGCGCCGAACCTGCACGCCGGCCCAGTTGAATTCGATCTCGACCTCGCGTTCGCGCGGCGGCAGGGCCGGGCGCCAGTCCAGACGCTCGCCGACCGGGGGGCGCCAGTCCGGGCTGACCCGTCGCAGGCTCTGATCGGGACGATCCCCGTCTTCCGCGCCGCCTGCTTCGCTCGCGGGTGCTTCGTCGAGTGCGCGCACAAAAGCCTCGCCGCAGGTCGGCCACAGATCGGAAAGCAGGCTGCCCCCCGACGGCTTGATCGGATCCTTTTCCGGATCGAGCGAGGCGGACAGAATCAACTGCTCGCGCGCCCGCGTCGCGGCGACGTAGAGCAGGCGCTGGTGCTCATAGGCTTCGCGCTGCTTCTGTTCGGCGCCGATGAGCTTGATCAGGTCGGTGTTGTCGTCCTGCTCGGCCGATCTCAGCGGGGCGATCAGCACGCGCTCCTCGCCGGCCTCCGGGGTGAAGGGTAGCCAGTAGAGCAGTTCGCGGCTGTTGCCGCTGGTGCCGCGGTCCAGCCCCGGCAGCGCCACCAGATCCCATTCCAGGCCCTTGGCCCCGTGCATGGTCAGTATCTCGAGCTTGATCTTGTCGTTCGGTGGGTCGCCTTCGGTGTACTGCTCCTCGAGCAGTTCCATGAAAGCGTTCCAGTCTTCGAGCTGCCCCTGATCCTCGGCGGCCGAGAGCGTGTCCAGGTAGCCCGCGGCGTCGCGTTGCTCCGATTCGGGTTTCCTCAGAACATGCGGACCTCCAAGACGCCGCCAGGCGCCTTCGACCAGATCGCGCATCGTACGCTTGCGCCACATCGCCTGGGCCTGGCCGAGCGTCTCGAAGACCCGCTTTGCCCGCCCCCGGCCGTTCTGGCTCAGCCGCTCGAGCGCGTCGAAGGCGGTCAGCGAGCGCCCGTCGCCGGCCAGGGCGTGCAAATCGGCCAGGGTCAGGCCGCACATCGGCGAGCGCAGCACGGCCAGCACCGCGGCGGTGTCGGCCGGGTTGGCGATCGCCCGGGTGATCGCCAGCAGATCCTGCACCACCGGTCGCGTCAGCAGCGGATCGAGCTTGACCGCGCGGTAGGGCACACCGTAGCGCTCCAGGGCCGGCAGGATGTCGGCCAGGTGCGAGCGTGCCCGCACGATGATGGCCGCCTTGAAGCCCGGATCGTCGCTGCGTGCTTCGAGCACCCGGGCGAGGCGATCGACAATCGCGTCGGCTTCCGAGCGTCGGTCGGGGCGAGCAAGCACCTCCACCTGGCCGCCGGCTTCGCGGCCCGCCTCGAAGGGTGCGTAACTCACCGCGCCGGCGGAAATGTCTTCCGTTTCGGGAAAGATCGGGCCGAGCGAGGCGTTGACCCAGTCGACGATCTCGGCCTTCGAGCGGAAGTTGTGCGTCAGGCGGCAGGATTCGACCGCCTGCGCGCCGATGCCGTGCTCGCGCGTTCGCATGAACAGGCCGACCTCGGCCTCTCTGAAGCGATAGATCGATTGCATCGGGTCGCCAACCAGGAACAGGCTGCGTTCCTCGCCGGGCTGCCAGGCCCCGACCAGTTTCTCCAGCAGGTGATACTGACCCCAGTTGGTGTCCTGGTACTCATCGACCAGGATGTGTCGGATTCGGCGGTCGAGATAGAGGGCCAGGTCGGTATAGCCGGCCTCCTCGTCGCCCAGGCCGCGCAGGGCGGCCGCGCCGATGCCGGCGAAGTCGCTCTGACCGGTTTCGGCAAAGACCAGTTCCAGCTCCGCGGCCGTGGCCTCGAGCAAGCGGATCAGCGAGGCGAGTACCTCCCATTCCGCCTGCTCGTAGTGCGGCTCGGGCAGAGCGCGCGCCCGGTCGATCCAGGCGGACAGCGTGTCGTTGTCGCGTAGCCGGTCGAGCAGCGGCACGATCCGATCCTTGTGCTCGCTCTTGGGCGGAAACCCCTGGTTCTTGTTGGGACTGGCCCGCCAGGTGCCGTTGTTGGTCAGCAGGGCGAAGCCGAGCGCGCGCCACGACGGCAGGTCATCAGGTTCAGCGCCGGGCAGGCGGGTCAGGTCGGCCTCGTCCAGGGGCGAAGTGATTTCATCGGCCTGCAGGCTGCCGGCGGCCAGTCGCAGCAGTTCGAGCAGGGTATCGGCGTCCACGCCGGCCGCCGACAGGCCCTCGTCGAGCGCCCGTCGTGCGGCGGCGAGCTGGTCCGTCACCACCTCGCGCAGTACCTGCTCGAACTGATTCCGTTCCGGATGGCCGGTGATGCCCAGCGCGCGCAGCCACTGCTCGCGCTTGCCGAGCAGGGCGACCAGCAGATCCTCGATGTCCTGGCTGCGATGATCGCGCCACAAGAGCAGGCGCCGCACGTCGTCGGCCGGCTCTTCGCGCCTGTCGGCGTGGGCCAGTACCCGCCTTGCGGCCTCGCGGTAGAGCGCGCGGGTGTTTTCCGCCGGCGCCGGAACGGGGCCGAGCTTGCTGGCGACCGGCATGGTGCGCGCCAGGTAGTGATTGAAGCTGTCGATGGTACGGATCAGCAGGCGCTGTGGGTTGTCGAGCAGTCCCCACTCGGCCACCTTGTCAGCCACGGCACGGGCCTTGGCCAGCGCGGCTTCCTCGTGCGGTCCGGAGGCGGTGTAGTCGGGGTCCAGGAACTGCAGGATGCGCTCGCGCATCTCCGCGGCCGCCTTGCGCGTAAAGGTGATCGCCAGAATTTCCTCCGGCGCCTCGACCACGCCCAGCAGGCCCAGGTAGCGCTCGACCAGCAGGGTGGTCTTGCCCGAACCGGCAGGTGCCTGGACGATCACCGAGCGCTGCGGTTCGACGGCAAGCTGTCGCTGTTGCTGGTCACTCATTGTCGGCCTCCGGCAGAATCACGCGCTCGTTGATGCGGCAAAGGGCATGCAGGTGGCAGTACTTGCAGACCTGGTGATCGCGCGGGTGGACTTCGGACTTCCCGTCGCGAAAATCGGCAGCCAGGAACTCGAGGTGATCGCGCCAGTCGTCAACCAGTGACGGCCAGGATGCCGCGCCGCGAAATTTCGAGTTGCCCCTGATCTCGCCGATGACCGCCACGCCGGGAATGCCCGCGTCGACCTCGGCCAGGCCGTCGAAGCCCATGCTGTCAGGGCGCAGCCGGGCGAAGGCGATGGCCGCCGGACGCGGGTCCAGGCTGGCGGCATAGGCGGGAAGTTGCACGTCGGCCAGTCGCGCTTCGGGCACCCAGGCCCCCTTGCCCGCCGCGCCGGTCTTGTAGTCGATTACGACCGTTCCGCCGCCTTCGATCTCGTCGACGCGATCGATCTTGCCGGTCAGCGTCAGCCCGCCGAACGCCAGTTCGATGTCTGACTCCAGGGCGGTCACCGAAAACGCCGCGCGCTCACGCTCGATGGACAGCCACTTCGCCAGGGCGCGTTCCAGGCACTGGGCCTCGATCACCAGTCCCGCATCGGTAAGCGCCAGCGGGCTGCGCTTCGAGAATTCTTCCAGCGCGGCGTCGCGGGCGCTCGCGATTCGATCGGCCAGGGCGTCCTCGTCCAGCGCCTTCAGCGCGTCCAGTCCTTCCAGTCCCCGCCAGAAGCACTCCAGGGCCTTGTGCACCAGGCTGCCGCGATCTCGAGCGTCGAGCCCGGGCCGCGGCGGCATCAGTTCGCCCGCGCCCAGACGTGTCTCGGCAAATGCCTTGAACGGGCAGTCGGACTGGCGCTGAAGCACGGCGGTACCGCCGCGGACTTCACCACCGGGATGCGAAGGCGCCCGCGTGTCCTCGATCGCTTCGTCCATCGGCGCAGGCTCGAATGAGGCTGCGTCGGTGGCTTCCTCGACCGGGCAGTCGCCCAGAAGCGGCGTGAGATGACGGAGTTCGTCCTCGCTGCCGCGACTGTAGCTGCCCGTGACGACCGTGGCTGCGCGCGCCAGTCCGGTCAGCTCGGCACGCGCGCGATCCAGGGCGCCTTCGGCCGTGGCAGCGGGCACGGTCGCCTGCAGTCCGGCGGGGATGAAGGGATCGCGCTGCGTTGGCGACGGCCAGGTGTGGTGGTCCAGGCCGGTGATGCGGATGGCGTCGAAGCGCGAACCCAGCGCTTCCTCCACGCCCAGGATTTCCACCGGCGCGCCGGGATTGCGCTCGCGGAAGCTGGCGCCGGCGGCGCGTTCGCCGAGCCGGCGTAGCGCCTCGCTGCGCGAGATTGGACGTTCGATCACCAGGTCGAGGGCGCTGAAGTCCTCCAGCAGGTCGTGGAAGCGCTGCAGCACCTGGAACTCGCGGCTGTCGAGTGCGCGCCCGCGGCCGAAGCCGGCCGCTCCGAGCTCCTTCTGGAAACGCGCCACCCATCTCGAGGGCAGCGTCGCATCGCGGTGTTCGCGCCGCAGCAGTTCCCACTCGGCCATGCGTGTCGAAAGCTGTCGGGCGCCGCTGTGGCCGGCCTGCCAGGCAATCTGGCCGGCGTGCAGCCACCAGGGCCGGCGGCGTATTACCGTTGCCAGCGCCTCTGCACGGGCGCGGGTTTCCTCCTCCCGGCCGGCGAGAAAAGGCGAGCGCATCACCGCGGCGGCTTCCGGCTGGCTGATGCGATGTGGATCGATCCTGAGAAGTGTCAGGGCGTCGGCCACCAGGGCCCAGCGCGAGAGCGCGGGACCGAGCGAGACGTGCCAGGGCTCATCTCGACGGGCTTCCAGCGCGAAGCCGCCCGGATCGAACACCTGCCGGAAGACCCGTTCGACCGTACCCAGGCGCTGGCGCAGGTCGGGCACGACGATGGCGATGTTCTGGTCAATGTTCTCTTCCAGCCGGCCGCGGGCCCAGCGTGCGGCGGCGAGCAGTTCGTCTTCGTCTCCGGAATGGACCGAGATGGTTTCGAGTGCGACGGAATCCTGCGGCGCCGGCTCGCGCTCGATGCGGGTGCCGGCTGCCTCGGCGGCATCGAGAATGGCGCGTTGCAGCGGCGTCATCGGCAACTCGAACCCCGACAGGAGGACGGTCTGAGGCAGCGAGATCTCGCCGGCTGCGATCCGCTCGGGCAGTTGCCCAGCGAAACGCCACTCATCGAGAAGCTCCCGCTGCTCGCAGACCTCGACAAAGCGTCGGGCCCAGTCGCGAAAATGGCGGCTGTCCTCGCTGAGCATCAGCTCCGGCCAGTCCGCGGGGGCATCGATTCGGTACTCATGGACAAGCCGCCAACTGGCCGTGGCCATCTCGGCAACGCGCGGTTCGCCGATGAACACGTCGCGGTCGATCACTGACTGCCACAGAACCAGGGCCTGGGAGGCACTGATCGGGACCAGCGGGGCTTCAGTGGTCAGAAACCATTCGTCGCGTAGCCGGTTGATCCACGAGGAAAAGGCCAGCACTTCCGGCGATTGCCAGGCTTGCTCGCCGGCTGACTGCCGCGCCATCGCGTGGCGCTGCTTTTCGGCCCGCGCCAGACGCGCGGTAGGGGTGAGGATGAAAGTCTGCTCGCCAGTCATGAGCGAGCATTATGCCGAAGATTTTCTCAGAACCCGAGAATGACCGGGATGCAGGCATGGCGCTGCGCCATAATCGGCGGTAATCATTTGACGGAGGAGTTGCGATGAAATCGGTTGTGACGGGGGCCATCCTGGGCTTTCTCGCCGTGGTCGCTGGGGCGGCGACCGGACACGGGCCGGTTGCGGGGCTCGATGCGCAGGGCATGCGTCCGATACTCACGGCGCTGCGTTATCAGGAACTGGGCGCGGTGATGATCGTGATCACGGGACTGGCCGGCGTGCTCGTTGTATCGAAAGCGGTGGCGTTCCGGCTGGCCGTGTCGTCGTGGCTGTTCGTGGCCGGCACGTTGCTATTCAGTTTCAGTATCTACGCACGCACGATTCTGGACTTTGAATGGCTTGGCGCGGTCACGCCGGTCGGCGGGCTGTGCCACATGGCCGGCTGGTTCGCGCTGGGCTGGTCTGCGTTTGTTGGAATGCGCGGCAGTTCGAATTCATCGGACGATTGAGCGTGCTCAACTTCTTTCGAGCTGCTCCATCATTCGCCTACCGGCGGCGTCGGCTTGGTCCAGCGTCTCGTCCTCGAAGCCGGTTTTTCGAAGGACCTCGAGGCAGTCGAGAAGATCAGCTTCGCGGTTGGCCAGGGCGTGCTGCAGGTGGGTGTGGCGCTCGTGGTCGAGCCATTCGCGGAAGCGGTCGGCCAGGCGGGCGAGATCCTCGCGGTCGACGTTGACGTCGTGCGGTAGCAAGTCCTGTTGCCGGATGCGGATCTCCAGCGCTTCTGAGAGGCTGTTGAGCGCTTCGCGCCGCTTGTTCAGCCGATCCTTCAGTTCGCCGTCTTTGAGTAGCTCGTCGCAGGCATAGCCGTAGCGCTGCGCCAGCGTGCAGGCGTGGCCATGCGCGTCGATCAGGGCGGCCTGTTCATCGGAATAGACAGTGGGTTCGTTCATGGCCTCGGGGCTCCGGACAGGTTCGTCGAAGTTCGACCTACGGCAGTCTAGTTTCGCATAGCGGCAGCCCGATGGGATAATGGCCCCATGCGCTACCGTCCGAGTTCCGAAACGCTGGACGACCGGACCGTACGGCTGAACCTGGCCGGGTCTTCGGGGCTGCTGAGCTGGCGTGAAGTGCTGGCCGGGTGGCGCAGGGAACCAGAACTGGGCGAGATCCTCGGCCAGGCCCTGGCCGAACTGCGCTTTGTCGCCTTCCGCTGGGAGACACCGGCAATGACGCACGATCGTCTCGACACGCCATTCGAGTGTATGGCCGTTGACGATGCCTCCCTCGATGGCCGGGCCGAACCGGCCTCTTTTTCCGAGTATTTCCGTTCCGACCGGGACGTGGTTCGCTTTCCCAACCTGGGGGGCGACGCGACCATGGTCGTGCCCTGTCCGCGCGCGGACGAGAGCGCCTACGTCCACCTCGCGGCGTTTCTGCGTCGCGCACCACGCGACCAGCAGCGCGAACTTTGGCGAGTGGTTTCGGTGGCGATGAGCGAGCGGCTGGGCGATCGCCCGGTCTGGCTCAGTACGGCCGGCGGCGGCGTGGCCTGGCTGCACGTCAGGCTCGACGACCGGCCCAAGTACTACGCTCACGCTCCGTATCGCGATTCGCTTGTTGGCTGAGCTTCAAGCGTTTGGCAGCGACAAGCAGCTGTACCGATGCACTGGCATGTCGTGGCTCGTATCAGCGCGGCGCATAGATTGACAGACAGGACGGTATGACATGGCACTCGACCGGCGTTTCGGTCAGGAATTCGCCGTCGGCGGTGACATCCATCGTGGTATCGGTTTCGATGCTGATCTCGCTGCAGCGCCAGTGCGTGAGAGTATCGGCTGCGCGCGTCAAGCCGGAGCGAAATCTAAGCGCATTGCCCAGCAGGCTCAAGCGGCTTTGTTTCGGCACCAGCAGTACGTCCAGCCGTCCGTCGTCGAGCTTGGCGTCGTCGGCCACGGTCATGCCGCCGCCGTAGTTGATGCCGTTGGCAATCGTGATCTGGACGTACTCGCCTTCGCGCGTCCGCTCTTCGCTCTGGATGCGGGCCGAGAAGGCTGTCTCGCGTTGCAGGGCCTGGACGATGCCCTTGAGATAGGCCAGCAAGCCCAACTGCGATTTTGACCCGGAATCCATTTCTCGTGTCATCCGCGGGCCCAGGCCGATGCCAATGGCGTTGATGAAGCTCACGCCGTTGACACGGGCCACATCGAGGCGGCGCAAGTGACCGGCCTGGATGATATCGATGGCGCGGTCGAGTTTGCGGGGAATATCGAGCGAGCGCGCCAGGTCGTTGGCCGTGCCCAGCGGCAGCAGGCCGACTGGCCTGTCGACTTCCATCAGGGCGTCAAGGGCCAGGTTGACCGTTCCGTCGCCGCCGCCGAGGACAATGCGGTCGAATTCACCGCCGCGATGGCGGATCGTTTCGGGCAGGGCGCGCGGCTGATCGGGCCGCACCAGCTCGACAGGTCCGGTCTCGCGCAGGCGTTCGGCCGCCTGCTCGATGTCGTCGCCTCCGGAACGGCTGCCGGGGTTGGTGATGAGCAGGGTTGACGCCATATTTACTGGGTAGCCCGGTGCATATTTCACAAGCATACGCCGAACCGATGCGGCCGGCACGAGCCGGAACCGATGATGTCGAATCAACGCCGGGCACGTAGAATCATCAGGAAACCACTTCAACGAGGAGCGCAAACATGACCGTAAGAAAAGCCAATGCCCGATGGCAGGGTGATCTCAAGTCCGGCAAGGGCCGAATGGCGTTCGGTAGTGGCGCCTGGGAAGGCCAGTATTCCTTCAGCTCGCGTTTCGAGGAAGGCACCGGCAGCAATCCCGAGGAGTTGATCGCCGCCGCCCATGCGGGGTGCTTCTCGATGGCGCTGTCGAACATCCTGGCCGAGGCCGGTCACAAGCCCGATTCGGTCGAGACCGAAGCCCATGTGCATCTGGAAGTCGGCGACGACGGGCCCTCGATTACGCGCATCGAGCTGGTGACCGAGGCCGTGGTTCCGGGCATCGATGAAGGCGAGTTCCAGGAGCATGCCGAGGCCGCCAAGAAGGGCTGCCCGGTCTCGAAGCTCCTGACCGGGGCCGAGATCACGCTTGAAGCGACGCTGAACTAGGCCTTGACCAGTCCGGTCAGCGTGGCGCGGGTTCAATCCACCGGGTGGGGATTCCGATGACCGCCGCGATTGTCCGAACCGCAATTCTGGCCGTGATGGCCTGGGCCTGGCTTTACTGCAGTTCGGTTTTCTCGCCCTGGGCCGAAAGCGCCGAACCGAGATTGTGGCTCTACGACACGCTGATCTACACCGGCTTCGGGCTGGTATTGTGGGGAGCTGGCGAACTGCTGGTTCTGGTCATCACTCGTCGCGCCAGTGCCCTTCCGCTGTCGTTTGTTCTGCTGGCCGCGATTGCCGGCATGGCGCACTGGCTTTTGCATCATGCCGACATCGGGTGGCAATGGCGGGTAGGGCTGTCGTCACAAGCTCTGGTTTCATACCAGGAGCCGGTCTATGACGATCAGCGCCGCCGCGTCGGCTGGCTGCTGGTCGACACACAGCGTGCCCCCTGCGACAGCCAGGCCTGGTTATGGCTCGGACGCCCCTTTGGTGGCGGAACCGGCATCAACCGTGCCCTCGTCCACAGTCCCGGGGCTGCCCCGTTGACGCCGCAGTCCGGTGCCTTCGGCTTCGTTCGCGTCGACGAGGACTGGTGGATGGCCTATCAGCATCCCGAAAGGTTTCGCCCGGACGAGTCGGGATCCTGCACGCCCGGCAAGGTGTTGCCCTCGCATGCTTCCGGTCGCGCCTTTATCGACGGTTGAGCGGTGGTTTCATGCCTCTGATGTATTCTGAGTTTCAGGCTCGTCCATCACTCGGAGAATCGCCCGTGAACAAGAAATTCTTGAATCCCCTCGTCGCTGCGGCCTTGCTTGCCGCTTCGATTCCCGCCTTGGCGCAATCCATGGAAGACGTCGAGATCAACGTCGAGTCGGTTACCGACGACGTTCATGTCCTGACCGGCCGCGGGGGCAACCTCGGACTCGTCGTGACCGAGGAAGGTGCCTTCCTCGTCGACGATCAGTACGCACCCCTGACCGACAAGATCCTGGCGGCTATCCGCTCGGTCACCGACCAGCCGGTGAAGTTCGTGCTCAACACGCACTGGCACGGAGACCATACCGGCGGCAACGAGAACCTGGCTGAAAAGGGCACACTCGTGGTCGCGCACGACAATGTGCGCGAACGCATGTCGAGCGAGCAGGTGAACGAGTTCTTCGGCCGCACCACGCCGGCGTCTCCCGATGCGGCCTTGTCGGTGGTGACCTTCAACGACGCCATCTCCTTCCATCTGGGTGGACACGAGATCCGCAGCTTCCATGTGCCGAATGCGCATACCGACGGCGACTCAGTGGTTTACCTGCCCGGATCCAACGTCATTCACGCCGGCGACATCGTCTTCTACGGCCTGTACCCCTTCGTCGATGTTGATTCCGGCGGCAGCTTGTCCGGCATGATTTCGGCCGTCGAGCGCATTGCCGAACTGGCCGGCGACGACACGGCCATCATTACCGGCCACGGTGGACCGGTCATCGACCGCGAACAATTGCTCGGTTATCACCAGATGCTGACGACCGTCCAGGAGAGGCTCGGTAGCGCAATCGAAGAAGGCCTGTCCCTGGAGGAAATCCAGGCCGCCGGCATCACCGATGAATACGATGAGCAGTGGGGCGGCGGCTTCATCCCGCCCGATCGCTGGATCGAACTGCTTTACCGTGACGCGACGGAGACACCCTGATCATCGACAGTCCCGAACCAGATGAAGTGCCGCGCTCCCTTGCCGGCCCGGTGAGGCCGGACAACGCGCTCGTCGACCCGGAAGCCGGCCTGTTTCATGCGCTTGACGAACAGTCGGTCGGGCCCGGCCGACCATATCGACAGCACGCCGCCGGGCCGCAGTGAACGGGCAATGGCCGCCAGTCCGGCGGCCGAGTAGATCCAGTCGTTCTCGCGCCGGATCAGCGCCTCGGGCCCGTTGTCGACGTCGAGCATGATGGCGTCGAAGCCGGACTCGGGCTTGCGAATCACATCGCTGACATCGCCCACGTAGACGGTGGCTCTAGGATCGGACAGGGGGTGACCGGCCGGTTCGCCCATCAGGTCCCGGTTCCAATCGACAACCTCCGGCACCAGTTCGGCCACCACCACTTCGGCGTCGGGTCCGACGGCTTCCAGGGCGGATGCCAGGGTGAAACCCATGCCGAGCCCGCCGATCAGCAAGCGAGGGTTGGCGACGCCCTTGATCCGCGCGCAGGTCAACTCGGCCAGCGCCTTTTCCGATCCGTTGACGCGGCTGTTCATCAACTCGCCCCGGCCGGGAATGGTGATCGAGAACTTCACCTCGTGCTGATACAGCAGCATCTGCTTGTTCGTATCCGGGATGGTGGCGGTGCCGAGAAGAATGGAAGGTTTCATGAAGACTCGATGGAGTAGGGCGAGATGATTCTGTTGCGCGTCACTGACGGCATGCTGTCGGCGAAGCGTACCTGAACGGCCCAGGCTTGTCAGCGCCCAAGAATCGTCCGGGCCGGGGGCTACCTGCTACGAGGTCAGGCCGGCTTCCTCGAGGAATGGCTCGTAGCGTGCGTCGGAACGGATCGGGTCCATGACCGGGTCAACCCGCATCAGCATCAGATCGCGACTGCGATTGTGCAAGGCGCGTTTGAGCGCCTCGAATGCGCGCCCGTGATCTTCCAGACCGATATAGCCAAGGACCAACTGGTAGGGATCAACATAATCGCGGCTGCTCTGGTTCTCCAGCGCCGCGATGATCGCTTCGGCCCCGTTCCTCTGTCCCATACGCCCCAGCAACCAGGCCAGATCGCCTGAAAGGTCGGGCTCTTTCCCCGCCTGTTTCACCGCGTGTCGAAGCTCGGCCAGGGCCTGGTCCGGATCGCCGAGTTCGGCCAGCACGTATGCCAGGGCCCGGCGCGCGTGGGCGAAGTCCGGGTCCAGTGCAAGGGCATCGCGGTAGGCTTGCTCGGCCTGTGCAAAAAGACGCCCCCAATAGTGGATATAGCCCACATCAGTGAGAGTAATCAGTGACCGAGGATCGGCCTGCAACGCCCGTTTGATCTCGGCCAGGGCGGGCGCATTGTGTTCGCCTGCGGCAAGCGTGAGGGCGCGCAGGTGGCGGGCATTGCAACTGTCGGGATCGAGTTCGATGGCGCAATCCAGGCAATGGGCCGCGGCGGAAAAATCCCAGTCGTGGAAGAGATGAATCGCACCCATGATTTCGTGGCCGCGCGAGTAGTCGGGCGCCAGGGCCACGGCTTTTCCGGCCGCTTCCCGGGCGCTATCGAAAGCTTCTCGCGGCGGCGAGGCGCCGAAAATGCCCAGTGTCGACCAGGCGGCGGCCAGCCCCGCCAGCGACGGTGCATGGTCCGGTTGCAGTTCGAGCGCATGCTGGAAATGCCGGATGGCCTGCATCCAGGCCGGCAACGCCCATTTGTGCCAGCAGTACCAGCCCTTCATGCTCGCGATGTGGACTTCCGGGTCGTCGGTGCGGCGAGTGGCGCGGGTCGGGGCGGCATCGCCGGCCAGTTCCCCGGCAAAGGCTTCCGCAACCCGGCTGGATACGGCGTCTTCCACGGCAAATGGATCGCGGTCTGCGCTAGTGAATTGATCGGCCCACAAGCAACTGCCATCGGCGACCCGCAGCAGCCGAGTGCTGATCCGGATTCCCGCTGCGCCGGCCTGGAAGCTGCCTTCGAGTATCGCGTCAACCTGTAACTGTCGCCCGGCCTCGAGTGCATCCTGCCGCATTTCGGCATAGCGCATGACGGCGCTTGGCGGCCTGACCACCAGTCCTCCCAGACCGGCGAGAGCGGTAATCAGGGCATCGGCCATGCCAAGGCCGAAGTGCGCCTGTTCGGCATCATCCCCAAGATCGAGAAACGGTAGTACAGCAAGCGAAGCAGGTACCTGCGAAGTCGCCGAAGGGGCTGACGAGGCAACTTTCCCGACAAACCGGTAGCCGCGGCGCGGCACGGTTTCAATCCATTGGGCCTCTCCGGAGCCGCCCTCAAGTGCACGCCGCAACTCGTAAACGGTCTGCGAAAGATTGGATTCGCTGATGTCCTGGCGCGGCCACAGCCAGTCGAGTAACTCGGCCTTGCTGACCACCCGATCCCGATGCGCCAGCAATTGGCACAACAGGTCATAGGCCTTGGGCTTGAGCGGGATGACCTTGCCATTGCGGGTCAGTCGTTGCAGTGACGGCTCGACCACGAACTTGCCGAATGCCAGTCGCTTACTCACCGCAATCTCCATGTCCTGCTGACAACTTGCTGACGAGCCGTTGAAGACTGCGACGACCCTGCGGCGGCAATCTGGCCGTGCCGATGCGGAGCGGCTCCGGCCGCCGACCGACATCGCCATCCAAGACACACTAGGAGCAGCACGATGACTTCCACTCTACAGCCCGGCAATCACCGCATACTACCAAAACCGCACTACTTCACCGCTGTCGCCCTGACACTGCTTCTTTTCATGGCAACAGCGGCCCCGCTCGCCATGGGCAACGGACCCGTCAAGCTGGATTTCCCGTCGCAGTCCCCGGGCATCCCGGCCTACGCCCGCCTGGAACTGCTGATACCTGACTTCGACGTTCCCCACGACGACGACTGGGCGGCCATCGTCTTCTACCGCAATCCTGAATGCGTTCCTCTGGATTTCGATCTTGGCCAGTTTTTCCACTTTCCCGGTCCCGACGGTCCGGGCGCATTTGGATGCCAACTGCTGATCGAGGGCTCGGAACTGTGGACCAATGGGCCGGAGGAAGATCTGGCACCCGTGTATGCCCGTTCACGCAGTGCCGTGCCGGGCCTGCCCATCTGGTTTGTTGCCTGGCCGGAACTGAGCGAGTTGTTCGACGCCGGGACGGTCTACATCGACGAGATCGAAGCCCTGCCATCGCTCATCCGGGGACAGGCCTGGTGGTTCGAAGAATCGCTACACCCCAACGGTTCGGCGCCCGACCCGGCCATCAGCCTAAATGCGCGGGGCCGGCTGGAAAGCGGTGGCCGCTTCTTGCTTGATTGGCACTACCACGCCAATGCGGATGAAGACGAAGTGCTCATCGAGCTGGGACGGCCCGACCACCCTTCCAATACCCGGCCACCCAGCGTGATCTGCGTGATACATCCCTACCTTCCAGCGTGCTCATAGCAAGGCCCGGGTTCCTGATGCTTCCGGCGGGAACCCGATCTTTCTTCGGGTCCGTATTTCGCCGCTGACACGACACGGATCCAATCCTTTGTCACATCGCCACACCAGGAACGGACCATGAACGACAGACGATTGCTTGCGCTACTCTTTGTGTTGCCGATGCTCTCCCTGGCAGGCGACAGCGACTCGGTCCCGCCCATTATCGATATGCACCTTCATGCTTATCCAGCGGACCGGTTCGGTCCACCTCCTGTCGCCATCTGCGCACCGTTCAGGATCTTTCCGACCTGGAACACGGCCAGTCGGGGGGAGGGCGTGATGGCTGCGGCGGGCAGGTCCTACTGTGATCGTCCGCTGTATTCACCCACGACCGATAATGCGCTGCGCGAACAAACCATCCGCCTCCTCGAACGCCACAACATCGTCGGCGTCATCAGCGGTACGCCCGGGGATGTGCGTACCTGGCGCAAGGCCGCACCCGATCGCCTGATTCCCGGCCTGGAGCTGTTCGGTCCGGGTGTCGATGTCGCCCCGGATGATTTACGCCGATTGCATGCCGACGGTGAACTGAAAGTGCTGGCGGAAGTCGTTGGTCAGTACGCCGGTATCGGTCCGAAGGATCCGAAGATGGCGCCGTTCTGGGTGCTGGCCGAGGAGCTCGACCTTCCCGTCGGTATTCATATCCATCCCGGCCCGCCCGGAACACCTTACATGGGCGGCGCCACCCAGGGCCTGACTCGTCCGCTTGATCTCGACGACATCCTGATCGAATACCCGAATCTGCGGATCTACGTCATTCACGCCGGCTGGCCCCAACTCGACGACATGCTGACGCTGATGTACACCCACCCGCAGGTGCATGTCGACATCGGTGCACTGGTCAATATCCATCCACGGGCTGACTTCCATCGTTACCTGAAAGCCATCATCGAAGCCGGCTTTGGAAAACGCGTGATGTTTTCTTCTGACCAGATGATCTGGCCGGAGCTGATCGAAGGGGCCATCGAGTCGATCGAACAGGCGCCCTTTCTGAACGAAGAACAACGGCGCGACATCTTCTATAACAACGCAGCGCGCTTCCTGCGCCTTGAAGGATAAACTACGGGGTATCTGATTGAATCTGGAATATCCGCACCGCCGATCAATGCAGTCCTTGATGAATGATTCGAGGAAAAAAGTAAGGCGCATCATGGATTACTGGAGAGGCCTTCTGCATCGGTGTGTATTGAATCATAGGTGGCAACCGGCGTTGCACTGAAGGTTCGCCCTCAGACTCACAAGAGAATGATGCTTTTTGCCACCCTGTCCATCACGGGGCCGCCGTTGACACGCATCGGCCACTTCGATGCATTTCGAATCAGTGACGCTTTCGTGGTGAACGACGCAATTTACGGTCTCGGCGGCGTTCTTCTGCTGTATTCAGTGGTTCTGTTCCACGACATCCGGGTGCTGGGGCGTCCGCACGCGACCATACTTTGGGCGGCGCCATTGCAGTTCGGATTGATCGTCATCGCCGGTTTGATGGTGGCCAGGAGCGATTTCGGACAAGGCCTTGTTCTCTTTTGGGGCAAGGTGCCCCGGGCCGTAGCGCGGTCGAGCGATCCTAGTCGCCGGAAGCGACGGTTGCGGCGGCGGCGACTTCGCCGGGTCGGGAACCGGGCGTGGTTTTCTCGTCACGGACGATCATCGGCGGTTCGGCCAGCAATTCTTTCCAGAAATGCGCAGTCATGGCATTGAGCGCCGACGACTCGGCGTTTAACAGCACGGCAATACCGGTGCCGCGCTCGCGCGAGTAGCCCACCTGGGCGACGAAGCCGCGTACCCAGCCGCTGTGCATGAAAATGTCTTCGTCGCCGACGGTATAGATGCGCCATCCCAGCCCGTAGTGGGCGTTGGTCAGCAGGCCTCGCCAGCTCTTCTGGCGCATGTCCCGGGCTGTGTGCAGCCGCTTGCGGGTCAGTTCGCCGACCAGTCCCGGAGCGATCACGTCCGGGCGATGGCCCATCTGGGCGATCAGCCACTGGCCCAGATCGATGGCGCTTGCATTGATTCCGGCCGCGGGCGCCACGCGATAGTAGTTCTCGTTGACCTCGGTCGGCGCCCAGCGCTGGCGGCTCACCTTGACGTGCGGTTTCGCGCGGTTTTCGCTGGCCAGGAATTCGGCCATGCCGACCGAAGCCTGCTGCATCTCCAGTGGCTCGAACAGCCGTTCCCGCAGGAGCTCGGCATAGTCGCGCCCGGTGCTGGCCTCGATTGCCGGCTCGACCAGGGAAAACAGGACGTTCTGGTAGGTGTAGCACTGACCCGGTGGGCACATCGGCTCGACCCGGCCGAATTGCGGCAGGATCTGTTCGAGTGTGCGCCCGGCGTTGAGCAGGTTGTCATAGGCGTTGGGCACGATGCCCGCAGACTGGCCGAGCAGGTGCTCGAGGGTCAGTCGCTGCGCATGCTCGGGCCGGGCCAGGGTGAACTGCGGCACGAAGCGCCTGACCGGGTCATTCCAGCGCAAGGTACCTTCGGCGACGAGCTGGCCGGCAAGTAGGGCCGCGAAGGTCTTGGACACCGAGGCAATGCGAAACACGGTCTCGGGGGTGACGGCCCGGGTGCTGCCGCGCGTGAGCACGCCGAAACCGGTCGCATGCACGATGCGCCCGTCGCGCACGACCGCCCAGGCCGCGCCCGGAACGGCGGCAGACTCGAGGATCTGTCCGAATTCCCGGTCGAGCTGCGCCCATTCATGACCGCCGGACGCCTGCTGCGCGGCCGGCGTCGGGGCCGGCAGGGCGGTCAGCATCATCAGTGCCATCAGGGCTAGGGGCAGGCGGGGCATGGGCGGCTTTCACAAAGAAGATCGAGCCGCGATTATACGGCCTCGCCGGCCAGGGCCGGTCCGGATTGCACAGCTTGCGCCCGGCCGAGTCGCATCCCCGGGGGCGACGGAGTATATTCGGCCCGAGGGAAATGTCGCGTTTACCGGTCATCCGGGGAGGGAAAAGTCATGCCCATCCGACTGCTGAAAGTCGTTCTTGTCGTCTGCGTCGGGCTGCAGGCCCTGTTCTACGGCTTGCAGAACATCGTCAATCTCGAGGCTGCGCACGCGGTCATGGCCGCCGTCTTGTCGATGGCCGATCACGAGTACTACCACAATCATTTCGGTCCGCCGGTGACCGGCGTGCTGGTCTGGGTGGCGCTGTGGATCGTGATTCTCGGCGAGCTGCTCGCCGGCGTCTTGTGCCTGAAGGGCAGCTTTGACATGGTCCGCCGCCGGCACGATACGCCCGCTGTGTTCACCCACGCCAAGCAGTGGGCCGTCGTCGGCTGCGGCGTGGCCGTGGCGGTCTGGCTCGGCCTGTTCATGGCTATCGGCGGCGCGTACTTCCAGATGTGGCAGACCGAGCTCGGTATCAACTCGCTCGAGGGTGCGTTCATGTACGTCGTGTCCTCGGGCATCGTGCTGCTGTTCGTCAACATGCCCGACGAGGCGCCAGGCCACACCGTGTAGCGTGTAACCTGTAGGCCGGTATCGAATCACTGATCGACCATGCCGAGATTTCCGAACATCGCCGAGTCCGCGCAGGGCGTGAAGGGCTCGGTCTATTCCGGACTGAAGAAAAAGCCCGCTTCCGGCAAGCCGCCGGTGCCGTTGCACGTCGGCGACACCTGGATGGAGCCGGCCGAGGGCTGCCGCATGCAGGATCTCACCGTCCAGGACCACCCCGGCATGCACCGCTACTCGCCCGTGCCGGGCTACCCGCAGCTTCGCGATCGCATCGCCGAGGTCCACGGCGAGCGCACCGGCATACAAACCGAACGCGGTCAGGTGGTGGTCACCGGCGGTGCGACGGCCGGCCTGGCGGCCGTGGTCGGCGCGCTGGTATCACCCGGCGAGGAAGTGCTTCTGGTCGCGCCTTACTGGCCGCTGATCGCCGGCAGTGTCAGGGCCTTCGGCGCCACGCCGGTGGACGTGCCGATGATGACCGAGATCGACTCGGCCGAAAAAGCCGTCGAGCGACTGAAGCAGCACCGCACGGACAAGACCGTCGCCGTCTACTGGAACACCCCGCACAATCCCACCGGACGACTGCTGCCGCGCGAGTGGCTGGAAGCCATGAGCGCGTGGGCCAGAAAGAACGACCTGTGGATCTTCTCCGATGATGTTTACGAAGACTACGTCTACGACGGCGAGCACACCTATACCCGATCTGTCTCGCCGGACAACACCATCTCGGTACACAGTTTCTCGAAAGCCTACGGCATGGCCGGCAACCGCTGCGGCTACCTGGCCGGGCCCGACGAAGCCATCGATGCGGTCAAGCGCATCATGACCAACATCAACTACTCGGCCTGCTCGGCCTCGCAGCTGGCGGCACTCAACGCCCTCAACGGCGCCGCCGACGAGTGGGTCGCCAACGCCCGCGAAAAGTACGCGCAACTCGGGAAGGAAGCGGCCGAAGCGCTCGATCTACCAGCACCCAAAGGCAGCACCTTCCTGTTCCCGGACGTCGCGCACGCCCTCGATGACCGCGGCCTAGACGGCCTGCTCGGCGACCTCGCAGAAGCCGGCGTGCTGGTCGCCCCCGGCCCGAGCTTCGGGCCCTACAAACACCACGTAAGGCTCTGCTTCACCGCCGCGCCCCCAAAAGAAATCCACCGCGGCATCGAAATCCTGGCGTCCAAGCTAAGCAAATAAGACATGGTCCCGGCCTCCAAGCCGGGGCCTGACGCTCCGGAAAATTTTTGTCGTCCCGGCCGAAGCGAAGCGCAGAGCCGGGACCTCGCACGCAACAGACCAGCACGGCCTATCGACAACCGAGTATCCCCCACGCTGGCACCACCCAAATCACCTGTGCTAGCCTCAAACCTCTTCCGGCCCTTCTTGGGAAGGGGCAGGGCCGGAAGTTGATTTGAAAGAGGAGGGAGATCGTGGGCAATCACGATCCGTTGTTCACCCATGGCGTTGGCGGCACCATCCGTCCCGATGTTTCCGTTTTCTCTCGGCCCAGCATCCGAGTCAGTTGGCGTGCTGCGCTATGCCAGCTCTTGTCATCTGACGCCAACCGACTTTTTCGCCGCATAGCATGCGAGCTCGCAAGCGGAACTCGAGGGAAGTCAGGATGATGAGGCGGGCGAACAGCGCGGCGCGCAGATTAAACGGCGAAATGGCCGTAATAATCGCTATGACCCACTTCCGCCACCTAATTACTAGTTATAGCACTTGTGCTTTTCAGCATCCGGCTCGTTGCCAAACGTCGAGCAGTCGATTCGCCTAGCTCCGTGCGGGCAGCGAGCAAGGGGCAGCGTC
>NZ_JBHJMQ010000011.1:0-127166 GCF_042310375.1 Wenzhouxiangella psychrophila
CCGCGTGTTCGCGGGCCGAACAATACGGAGAGGTGGCAGAGTGGTTGAATGCGCCGGTCTCGAAAACCGGTAACGGGTTTTCCCCGTTCGAGGGTTCGAATCCCTCCCTCTCCGCCACTTTGAAAGTACAGCGTTGTGGCGTTTGAGACGGAGCTATTGCCCCTTCGGGATTCGAACCCGATCAAGAGGGATCGAACCGAGCCGAAGGCGAGCTCGCTGACGCGAAGCGTCAGCCCGAAGGGCAAGCCCGCGGAAGCGGGCGCAGCAATCCCTCCCTCTCCGCCACCCTTTACACGATCGTTCCACACCCGCAAGATGGCGCTATCGGGTCCGAACCAACGGGAGGCCGGCCGATCAGGCCCTGATGATATGCCGGACCAGTCACCATGAATCGGATCAAATGTGCCGTCATCGGCGTGGGCTACCTGGGCCGCTTCCACGCCCAGAAATACGCCGCGCTGGACAACGCGGAACTCGTTGCAGTCGTCGATATCGACGAACAGGCGGCGCAACAATCCGCTCGCGACTGTGACTGCCGCGCACTGACCGATTATCGCGACGTCATCGGCCAGGTCGAGGCCGTCTCGATCGCCGTTCCCACCGTTCGTCACTACGACATCGCCCGTGATTTTCTGGAAGCCGGTGTCCACGTGCTGCTGGAGAAACCGATCGCCAGTACCCTCGACGAGGCCCGTGCGCTGACGCGACTGGCAAGAGAGCGCGGCGTCGTATTCCAGATCGGTCATCTCGAGCGCTTCAATGCCGCCTTCCTCGATCTGGGTGGTTTCCAACTCAACCCGCTGTTCATCGAGTCGCACCGTGTCGCTCCCTTTAAGCCACGCTGCACCGACGTCAATGTGGTGCTCGACTTGATGATTCACGACATCGACCTGATCCTGGGCATGGTCAAGAGCCCCGTGCGCTCATTGGCAGCCAACGGCACCTCGGTGCTTTCCGACGAACTGGATATCGTCAATGCCCGGCTGGAGTTCGAGAACGGCTGCGTCGCCAACGTCACCTCCAGCCGCGTGAGCGTCAAGTCCGAAAGGCGCATGCGCATCTTTCAGCCCGAGGCCTATATTTCCATCGACTTCCAGAACTGCGGCCTGGCCGTGCACCGTATAGGCGACCGCGAGATGTTTCCGGGCGTTCCGGAGATTCTGCGCGAGGAATCGTCGTTCGAGGAAAACGATGCGCTCAAGCGTGAAATCGAGTCGTTCGTCTCGGCTGTCCGTGATGGCACTCCGGTGGTCGTGACCGGCGAGGACGGCCTGCGTGCGCTGGAGACGGCCATGCACATCAGTGCCATGGTTGACGGCGCGCCGGTGACCGGGGAAGTGCGTTCGGCATGAAGCCGATCCCCATGGTGGATCTCGGCGCGCAGTACGAGCGCCTCAAGCCACAGCTCGATGCCGCCATTGCCGAAGTCATGGCCGGAACGCGTTACATCCTGGGTCCGAATGTCCAGGCCCTGGAGGTCGAATTGGCCGAATACCTGGGTGTGCGTCATGCATTGAGTTGCGCCTCCGGCACCGATGCACTTCATCTGGCGCTGCGTGCGGCCGGGGTCGGCCCCGGCGACGAGGTGATTACGACGCCGTTTACCTTCATCGCTACAGCCGAGGCGATCTGCTACTGCGGCGCCGAGCCGGTATTCGTCGACATCGACCCGCGCAGCTTCAACATCGATCCCCGAGGCGTGGCCGCTGCTGTCACCGAGCGAAGCAGGGCAATCCTGCCCGTTCACTTGTTCGGCCAGCCGGCGGACATGGCGGCCCTGCGGTCCATCGCCGACGAACATGAGCTGGGGATCATCGAAGATTGTGCCCAGAGTTTTGGTGCGACCATCGACGGCCGGCAGACCGGGGCTTTCGGCCTGGCCGGCGCATTCAGCTTCTTTCCCAGCAAGAATCTCGGTGCCTGCGGCGATGCCGGGTTGGTCACGACCAGCGACGATAGGGTAGCCGACGACGTCCGCATGCTGCGCAATCACGGCCGGCGAGTGGATGGCTACGAGCACGAGGTGGTCGGCTACAACAGCCGCCTGGACGAAATCCAGGCCGCGATCCTGCGTGTCAAGCTCACCCACGTCGAGGAGTTCAATCGGCAACGTCGGCGCGTGGCGGCATACTATCGCGAGCAGCTGTCGGATTCCGGACTGGAGCTGCCCTTCGAAGAGGACCGCGGCCGACATGTCTATCACCAGTTCACCACCCTGGTGCCGGACGGCCGGCGCGATGCGATTCAGGCAGGGCTCAAGCAGGCCGGCATCGCCAGCGCCGTTTATTATCCGACACCGCTGCACCGTCAGCCGGCGTTTTCCGGCTACAGTCGAGCGGGTTCCCTCGCTCACAGCGAAGCGGTGGCCGCACGCTGCCTGTCGCTGCCAATCTTCCCGGAAATGACCGAGAAACAGATCGAGCGGGTGGCGGAGAGTTTGAAGGCCGCTCTCTGAAGCGCGTATTCTGCCCCTGAACCTTGAACCCTGAAACGTTGAAGCCCATGACCCCAAACGATTTCGTCCAGCAGCTCGGCCAGCTCCGAGCTTCCGCTATCCTTCGCACCGACGACGCCGATGCCGCGCAGAAAGCCATGGAAGCGGCCATTCGCGGCGGTTTCCGAATCTGCGAATTCACGCTTACCGTTCCCCGCGTCTACGAGTTGATCGCCGACTTTTCGAAGCGCTATCCGGATGTGGTGTTCGGAGCAGGGACGGTGTTGACGGTCGAGGAGGCCGAAAAGTCAGTGGAAGCCGGGGCGAAATTCCTGGTCTCGCCGGTCACCGACGAGGTGGTCATCGAGGCGGCGTCTCGCCTGGGCGTGGCAGCGATGCCGGGCACGCACACGCCGACCGAGATGCTGCGGGCACATCGCGCCGGCGCGGGCTTGCAGAAGCTGTTTCCAGCACCCGGCATCGGCCCGGATTTCGTGAAGGCCTGCCTGGGACCGATGCCGTTTCTCAATATCGTGCCCACGCACGGCGTTACGGAAGGCAATGCCGCCGACTGGCTGGCCGCCGGCGCGCACGCAATCGGCTTTGTGGCCCCGCTGTTCGACCCGCAGCTTGTGGCAGCGGGTGATTTCGAGGGGATCGAGGCGCGGGCCGGGCGCCTGCTGGCAGCGCTGGGCTAGCGGAGCCGATCGAGCGCCGCAACGAACGGCTCGACGGGTCGCGCCAGGCCTTCGTTGCGCTCTGCGATGCGGCCGTCCGGTCAGTTGTTCCAGTCGAAAATCATTGCCCGCCTGCGTGAGCCACTCGGCATCGAGATGAAACAGGGAGTGTCCGTGGGTCACGTCCCCGGCGTGTGGTTGGCGTGCGCATCGTGACCGCCATGTTCGGCATGCGGTTTTTCGGGAAGAAATTCGTCGCGTTCGAGGGGCTTGCGACGAGCAGACGGGAAAACTTGCCGGGACCGCGGATTGCGGCGCTCAATCCGCATCAGTCGGGATCAGTCGCCGGGCAGCACGTCGTCTCCATCCTGGCACAACGGCAGGTCGGGCCGGCGCTTGCGCTCGGGAAGCTGGCGGCGAATATCGTGGAGGGCGGTGCGCATGCCTTCCTCGAGTACGGGGTGATAGAAGGGCAGCTGCAGCGCCTCGATCACGTTCACTTGCTGCTGGACCAGCCAGGCCAGTTCGTGAGCCAGGTGCTCGGCGCCGGCACAGGCCATTTCGGTGCCGACCAGGCGGCCGTTGGGGTCAGCGTACACCTTCATCAGGCCGTGCTCGTAGCCCTTGATGATGGACCGGCCCTGACGGCTGAAGTCACACTCTCCGATGAGGTTGTCGTCGGAAAGATCGTCACGGCGCAGTCCCGCCCAGGCCACCTGGGGCTCGGTGAAGACGATGCCCATGGGGGTTCGCCGGCTCATGCACTCCGCGTCGGGGTGCAGGGCGTGCCAGGCTGCCAGTCGTCCCTCGTCGGCGGCCTCGTGCATGATCGGCCGGATGCCGTTGATGTCGCCGGCAAACCAGACCGGCGCGTCGCCGGCGCGCAGGCTGACGGGGTCGATCTGCGGCAGACCCTGGTCGTCTGTCGGTACATCGAGTCGGTCGAGTCCGAGCTCCTCGATCGGAGCGCGACGGCCGATGGCGGCGATCACGAGATCGACTTCGATCCGCTCCTCACCGAAGTGGATGGAAACCCCGTCCGGCGCGGGCTCAGGCTGGGCATCGTCGCCCAGGTGGAGATGCAGCTCACCGCTTAAAGCCTCGCGCATGACGTCGTTGATCTGGTGGTCCGCGATCCCCGCCAGGCGCCGATCACGGCCGAACAGGTGGACCTCCGAGCCGAGCATGGACAGGCCCTGTCCGATCTCGCAGCCGATGGCGCCGGCGCCGATCACGCCAACCCGCAGGGGAATGTCGGGCATCTCGAACAGATCGTCGCTGGTCAGCAGCCGATCACCCAGCGCTCGCCAGGGTTCCGGGACGAAGGGTTGGGTCCCGGCGGCCACGACGAAGGCCTCGGCGCTGTAGCGTGTGCCGTCGACCTCGAGGCCGTCGGGCGCTACAAAGCGCGCGGCGCCGCGAACGAAGCGTTCCCCCATCTTGTCCACAGCACGAACGGGACCGGCGGTAAAACGATCCCGCAGTTCGCGCACGCGTTGCATTACTGCCGTGCTGTCGAGTTCGCCGCATGCCCCGGTCAGCAGGCCGTCGCGGTGGAGATGGCGGGCGGCCCGGTGGTCGAGGGCGATCTGTAGCAGCGACTTCGACGGCATGCAGCCGACCCGGGCGCAGGTCGTCCCCAGCGGGCCGGGGTCGATCATCAGGATATCGTCGGTGAAATCGCGTGCCTGTTTCCAGGCGCTGAGGCCGGCGGTGCCGGCCCCGAGAATGATCAGTCGATGATGCGGCATGTCTGGTCCTCGAAACAGCAATCAGGAAACCAGATTACCGCGTTCAATGATGCCAGGTGAGGCTGAGCATTCCCCAGCGCCCCGGTTCGGCCAGCAGGGGCAGGGTCGGATCGTCGGGTGTGCGGCCCAGTACCTGGCCCGTGCGCCAGTACTGACGGTCGGACAGGTTGAACAGGCCCAGGCCGATTTCCAGGTCCCGGCGCGGGAACCAGCGCGTCAGCCAGTCGACCGTCGTGTAGCCCGGCGGGGAGAACAGCGGCTCGTCTTCCTCGTCGACCAGTTCGCGCTGGCCCCGTGTCGCCGTGGCAACAAGGCGGGTATCCAGACTGCCGTCGGGCGACTGCCAGCCGAGCTCGGCAATCAGGCTCGGCGGCGAAATGCCGGGCAAGTTGCGACCGGTGTCGCGGTCTTCGCCGCGCGACCATTCGCCGGCCAGCTCGGCGCTGAAACCGGCCCCGAGGCGCTGTCGCCAGCGCAGCTCTCCGCCTTCGATGCGAACGCGGTCCCGGTTGATCGACTGGAACAACAAGAAACCGGAAGCCGGGTCGAAGCCCAGCGGTGCCCGGGTCTGGATGAAGTTCTTGTAGTCGTTGCGATAAAGCGCCAGCTCCGTCAGCGTATCGGCACCGCGCCAGCGCAGGCCGGCTTCCAGCGTGCGCCCTTTCTCGGGGTCGAGGTCCGGGTTGGCGATCGCGCGGACCCGGAACTGCGGCAGCTCCAGGCCGATATTGACGTCCTCGAAAGGCGGGGCGCGCAGGCCGCGAGCGTACTGGGCGAAGAATTCCATGCGTTCGCCCATGGGCCAGACAAGTCCCAGCCTGGGCAGCCAGCTGCTGGTGCTCAGCTCGGTTGTCTCGGCGTCGGGAAACGACGATTCGAACAGCGGATCGTCGAGTACGGAGAGATCGTAGTACTCGTAGCGGATCCCGGGGCTGAGCGTGGGGCCGTCTTCCCACAGGCGGATTTCGTCATGCAGGTAGACGCCCAGTTCGGTGATCTCGCTGCGCGGAAAATCGCGCAGCGGGAAGCTTTCGCCAAGGACGGTGCGAGTCGATTCTCCGGTGGTCAGGTTGGTCTGCAGGCTGTCGCGCTTGCTGACGACTTCCGATCGACTCAGCTCGAAACCGTAACCCAGGCGCTGCGAAAGCCCCAGTGCGTTCAGGTCGGATTCCAGATCGGTACCGACGCCGGTCGTTTCCTGCCGGAATTCGAAGCGCCGAAATACGTCGACCGGCGGCTCGGCGCCGGGTCGTTGGTCATCCGTTCGCTGGAGAACGTCCGCCTCCTGGCGCCAGATCCGCCAGTGGCCGCGGCTTACCGGTCCGATGGGTGCCAGCTCCTGGTCAAGCAGGATGCGCCACTGGTGGCGCCGATCGTCGCCCAGCAGTGCTTCGGTCGCCGCAAATCTACCCTGGCCGATCATCGCCCGTATGTCGGCGTCGCGCGTCTCGCGCATGCCGTCAAGCGTCAGGCGGATGCGACCTTGATTGGTGTCCAGGCCGCTGCGCACGAGCACCGCGTGATGATCACGATCGAGGAGGTCCAGCGGAACGTCATTCGGTCGGCCGGCAACATCGGTCTCGGAGGAACGCTGGGCTGCGCCCGCGATGAGCATGTCGAAGTCGCCCTTGCGGAAGGCAGTGGCCGCCGTGAGCCGGGCGCGGTCGCTGTCGGTGGCGCCCCGCAACCCGATCCGGGTGCCGCGCCTGCCGTCGGTAATGATGTCGTCGGCGTCGATGGTCGTCACGGCCACGACACCGCCCAGTGCCTTCGAGCCGTAAAGCGTCGAGGCCGGGCCGCGCAGGATTTCGACGCGTCGGGCCATCCCGAGTTCGAGCAGGCCGCGCCCGGTGTTGGCGAAGTTGCCGATGTCGAACTGGTCGGAGACCGGTACGTTGTCGATCACGACGGCGGTGCGGTTGCCGCCGATGCCGCGGATGCGAAAACCGTTGAAGCCGAAGCGCGTGCCGCCCCCGTCGAGCGCCACGCCGGGCTCGTAGCGCACCAGGTCGGCGGCGTCGAACACCATGTCGCGGGACAGTCGTTCTTCACCGATGACGGTGACGGTGCCGGCCACCTCGGAAAGTTGGCGCGGCTGGCGGTGGGCGACGACGGTGATCGGATCCAGTTCGTACTTGTCTGTTTCCCTGTCAGCCTGCGCTTGCCCTTCGGGTTGGGCAAAGGCGTTCGGCGTGAACAACAGGGCGATCAGAATGAAGCTCGTTCGATGCATTTTTGCTCGTCTCTATATCGAAGCGCCCCGGAGGACCGGGGCGCTGGGTCAATGCATTGTGCAAGGCGGTTCGGTCAGTAGATTTCCTTGCGCGTGTTGTAGTTGTTGAACTTGCCGGTCGGCGTGACGATGCGCTCGCCCTTGATGACGTGCTTGAGCTCGCGCGTCTTGTCGTCGACGATGACGATCGCCGATTCCTCTTCCATGCCCGACCAGACTGAGAACCAGACCTCGTCGCCGCCCTTGTTGTACTCGGGCTGGACGATACGCTTCGGTCCGGGCCCCAGATCGGCCCATTCCGCGATCGGCAGAACCTCGTAGCCGGCATCCAGGTCGTTGATGTCGAACACTGCGATGCTCTGGGCCTTGTCTTCGTCCGGGTGCAGCGGGGTGTCGACCCACAGGTTGGTCGACTCCGGGTGCGTCTTGACGAACAGCGAGCCGCCGCCCTGGCCTTCGAGTACCTGCACGGCCTTGAAGGCGTGCTCCGGATGGTTCTCCGGATCCGTGCCGATGAGCGTGATGTCGGCGTTGCCCAGGGCGCTGGTGACCCAGACCGGCCCATACTCGGGATGGACGAAGTTGGCGCCGCGGCCCGGGTGGGGGATACGCTCGACATCGACCAGGGCTTCGAGCTCGCGATCCTTGGCGTCGACCACAGCGATCTTGTCGGACTCGTTGGCAGCGGTGAGGAAGTAGCGCCCGCTGGCGTCCCAGCCGCCGTCATGCAGGAAGGGGGCCGCGCCGATCGTGGTGACCTGCAGGCTGTCGATGTTCTCGTAATTGACCAGCAGGATCTGCCCCGTCTCCTTGACGTTGACGATGAACTCCGGGTGCTGGTGCGAGCCGACGATGGCGGCCACGCGCGGCTCCGGGTGGTACTCCTGCGTGTCGACCGTCATTCCGCGGGTGGAGACGATCTTCTTCGGCTCGAGCGTCTGGCCGTCCATCAGCACGTAATGCGGCGGCCAGTAGGCGCCGGCGATGGCGATCTTGTCCTCGTAGCCCTTATAGCGCGAGTTCTCGACCGAGCGTGCCTCCATGCCGATCTTGATCTCGGCAACGACCTGCGGCGGATCCATGTAGAGGTCGATCAGGTCGACCTTGGCGTCGCGGCCGATGGTGGTGAAGTAGCGGCCTGAACTCGAGGCGCGCGAGATGTGCACGGCATAGCCGGTCGGCACGAAGTTGACGACTTCCTTGCTGTCGCCGTCGATGATCGCGACCTCACCGGCATCGCGCAGCGTCACGGCGAAGAAGTTGTCGACGTCGTAGTCATGCTGCGGGGAGTCCGGGCGGTCTTCGGGTGCGACGTGGACGGTCCAGCTGTCGGTCATCTCCGGCATGCCCCATTCCGGCGGCTGCGGCGGATCGTGCTGCAGGAAGCGCGCGAGCATGTCGATCTCCTCGTCGCTGAGCTCGCCCGAGGTGCCCCAGTTGGGCATGCCCGCCGGCGAGCCGAAGTTGATCAGCGCCTTGAGGTAATCGGACCCCTTTTCCTGGGTGATGTCGGTGGTCAGCGGCTTGCCGGTCGCGCCCTTGCGCAGAACGCCGTGGCAGCCGGCGCAGCGTTCGAAGTAGATCTCCTGCGAGCGCTCGAACTCTACCTCGGTCATGTCCGGGGCGCCGGGCGTGACCACCTGCTTGCCCCCCTCGATGGGCGAGGGCGCGCCGCGGTAGGCCATTTCGCCTTCAGAGGCTCCGGAGTGGCGCTCGCCCTCGGCCCGGTCGGTCAGGCCCAGCTCGACTCGCTTGTTGGCGACCTGATCCGTGCTGACGCTGGCGTCGTCGTTGCCCCAGGTCTTCATCACGAAGGTGACGATGTCGGCCACTTCCTGGTCGGAGAGGTAGCTCATCGGCGGCATCACACCGTTGTAGGTCTCGCCGCCGACATCGATTTCACCGGAGCGCCCCGACAGGACGTTCTCGATCACCATGCCGGCGTTGTCGACGATATTGGGATTGTCGGCCAGCGGGGGGAAGGCGCCCGGCAGTCCGGACCCATCGGCCTGGTGACAGGACTGGCAGTGCGTCTTGTAGCCTTTCTCGCCGGCGTCCATGTCCCCTGCGGCCGCCTTGGCGACCTCGGCGGAATGCACCTCGGTATCGTCCTGAGAGGATGCGTTTGGTGACGTATCGGCACCGCAGGCCGTGGTCACGGCCAGCGATAAGCCGATCGCCCCGAGCCAGTGGGTGATGTAAATCGGTCTGTTCATGATGTCTGCCCTCCATGGGTGTCTCGGCAAGATGCCTGCGTCCATATTAAATGCGTCAGAAATACACCTTTTGAGCCAGATCAAAAACGCCCCTCTTTTCGTACTGGATTGATCTCGCGAAAATATGCCCCTGATACTCATATTGCCACAAAGCGAATTCGGCTATCGACCTTGACAGCGCCGACCCCGTTACCGATAATGCCCCGCTTCACAACGCGCCTGTAGCTCAGCTGGATAGAGTACCTGGCTACGAACCAGGCGGTCGGAGGTTCGAATCCTTCCAGGCGCGCCAAATAACGAAAAAGCCCCGCTTCGTGCGGGGTTTTTTCGTTATTTGGCGCACCTGGAAGGCCCCATTCGGTTCTCCCAGGTTCGAACCGAGCGGCGGGGCGCGTTAGCGGCCCGGCGCGAGTTCGCTGAAGTGCCAAGCGCTTCAGCCCGAAGGGCAAGCGGCCGCAGGCCGCGCAGCAACCGAGCCGCGCGAGCGGCGAGCTCAACGCAGCGAAGCGAAGTTAATCCTTCCAGGCGCGTCCCCCTCAGCCTGAAGGGGCAGTTGTAGTACCTTAAGTGGTGAATTCGAAACCGCACGGCGAAACGAACCAATGCCCTTCCTGCTCCGAACAATCCAGTCATTCGCGTTGGCACTGCTGCTGGTGCCGGCATGCTTGCCCGCTGCGCAAACCGAAGAACTCCGAAGCCCCGCCGGCCCCGACAGCCTGGCGCCGTCCTTCGCTTCACTCGGTGATGGCAGCCTGGTTCTGACCTGGCTCGAGCCCACGGGCGAGGGCCACGCTTTGAAGTTCTCCGTGCTCGACGGGGACGAATTCGGGCCCGCACGGACGATTGCCAGCGGGGAGAACTGGTTTGCCAACTGGGCCGACACGCCCGGCCTGTTCGTGCTTCCCAATGGCGATTGGGTGGCGCACTGGCTGGTCAAGTCCGGCCCGTCGACGTATGCCTATGACGTCGTTTCGGCGCGCTCTTCCGATGGCGGCGAGAGCTGGAGCAATCCGGTTTCGCCGCATCGCGATGGTACGCAGACCGAGCACGGGTTCGTCAGCTATTTCGCCGAATCCCCCGGTGCCGCCGGCATGGTCTGGCTGGACGGTCGCCGCATGGCCGATGAGGAGGGCGAGGGCGCGATGACCCTCCGCACGGCTGCCGTGTCGGCCGACGGGGGGCTGTCGGATGCGGCACGGCTCGACGAGCGGGTCTGTGACTGTTGCCAGACGGCTTCGGCCATGACGTCGCAAGGGCCGATCGTGGCCTATCGCGACCGAAGCGAGGACGAAATTCGCGACCACTACATTGTGCGGCGAACGTCGGACGGCTGGAGCGAGCCGCAGCTTCTGCACGCCGACAACTGGCGCATCGGCGGCTGCCCGGTCAACGGTCCGGCCATGATCGCCGACGGTGAGCGTGTGGCGGTGGCCTGGTTCACCATGCCGGAGGGGAAAGCGCGCGTTCATGTCGCCACTTCCGGCAACAGCGGTCAGAGCTTCGAGCTTGCCGACACCCTGGGGCAAGGTTCGGCGCTCGGGCGAGTGGATCTGGCACTGACGACGCGAGGCTTCGTGCTGGCCTGGGTTGACCAGGTGGATCGGTCCGGCGAGTTGGTCGTAATCGGGTATGGCTGGGGCGGTCAGGAACTCTGGCAGCATCGAATCGGGGGGGTCGACACCGGCCGTGCCATCGGCTTCCCGCGCCTGGGTCTGCTGCAAGGTTGCAACCCTGTGGTGGCCTGGACGGGCCGCGAAAAAGGTGTACAAAGGGTCCGCATTGCGCGCATTGATGCGGACCGGGCCTGCGAAGACGGTTCTAACGGTTGACCAGTTGGGGCCGAGTCCGTACCATTGACCGGCTTGGAATGTCGGGGTGTAGCGCAGCCTGGTAGCGCAACTGCTTTGGGAGCAGTAGGTCACAGGTTCAAATCCTGTCACCCCGACCAAGCTAAAGAAAGGCGCCCGTAGCTCAACCGGATAGAGCATCGGCCTTTGGGCGTGGCGGATGTATCCGCCACATGGAAGGAGCCCCTGTCGGAAAACAGGAACCGGCAGGGTGGACTGCACTGTAACGGGGAAACCTTAACGGCTGGAATTCCAGGCCGATGGCAATCCCGTGGAAACCAGCGGTCAACTCCTGCGGAGGTGTATACTTGTACAGTAGTTCACGAGGTTAGTGGAGTGCCGTGCATCACACCAAGCAGAAGGGTGACCTGGGAGTCTTGAAGGCTCAACTCGATCTTTTCGAGCAGGGGTTCACGATATTGAATCCCATGACGGAACACGCCCCGTTCGATTTGGTGGCGTATCGAGATGGAGTGTTTCATCGAGTTCAGGTGAAACACAGAAAGGTTGACTGCAACGGCAAGATCGAAATCAAGTTCTCGACTTGCTGGGCGGATCGGAATGGAACGCACTCTGTTCCGATCGACAAGGACGAAGTCGATCTGTTTTGTGTTTACTGTCCTGATACCGGTGAATGCTACTACCTTGATCCGAAGTGGTTCGAATCGAGTGCCAGTTTGAGGGTAGAGGCTCCCAAGAATGGTCAGCAAAAGGGCGTGCGACTCGCCGCTGACTTTCGCAGGGTTCCGTAGAGACTATACGTGCGGCGCCTGAGATGGCGAAGAGATAGTCCAGACCACAAACCCCGGGAATCCGGGGGCCGCGAAAGCGGTAGCTGGTACGCTAAGCCGACGGTTGCAGGTTCGAGTCCTGCCGGGCGCGCCACCCCGCTGCTGAACGGGTTATAATTCAGGATTGCCGGCCGCGGGTCGGTGGACAATTTGTTTGATGGTGGGCGTAGCTCAGTTGGTAGAGCACTGGATTGTGGCTCCAGAGGTCGCGGGTTCAATCCCCGTCGCTCACCCCACCCGAGGGCCGTTAGCTCAATTGGTAGAGCAGCTGACTCTTAATCAGTAGGTTCGGGGTTCGAGTCCCTGACGGCCCACCAATTCTGCAGCTGGCCGGGTTCACCGACCGGCTTCACTCAATACAGACTGACACTTCTAAAAGACACGAACATGCAGGTATCCGTAGAAAAGACCGGCGATCTCGAGCGGCGAATGACCGTTCAGGTGCCCGGCGACAGCATAGACAGCAAGGTTTCGGGACGTCTCAATGAGCTGCGTCGCCAGGTGCGGCTGAAGGGGTTTCGGCCGGGACGCGTGCCGATGAATATCATCCAGAAGCGTTACGGCGAACAGGTGCGCGACGAGATCCTGCAGGAAGTGATGCAGTCGAGCCTGCAGGAAGCGATCGGCGAGCAGCAAATGCGCGTCGCCGGCGTCAGTCGTATCGAACCCAAGCCGCGCGAGGACGAGGGTGACTTCGAGTTCACCGCCGAGCTGGAGGTGTTTCCCGAAATGCCCGAGATCGAGGTTGCCGATCTCGAAATTGAACGGCCGGACGTCGAGATTTCCGAGGAAGACATCGACAACATGATCGAAACGCTGCGCGAGCAGCGTCGTACCTGGAACGAAGTCAGTCGCGCTGCTGAAGAGGGCGATCGGGTGCGTCTGGGCTATGTGGCCGAGCTCGACGGCGAGACGATCCCGGATGTGGGCGAGCACGAAATCGCACCGGTGCTCGGCCAGTTGTCTTCCTTCCCGGAGCTCGAGGAGCTGCTGCGCGGCGCTCAGGTGGGCGACGAGAAGGAGGCCGATTTGACGTTTCCGGACTCGTATCGCCACGAAAGCCTGGCCGGCAAGACCGCCCCGGTGAAACTGCGTGTCAAGGCGGTCGAGGAATCCGAAGCACCGGAGATCGACGACGCTTTCGCCGAGAGTTTCGGTGTCGAAGGCGGCGTCGAGCAAATGCGCGCCGACGTCAAGAAGAACCTGGAGCGCGAAATGCGCCAGGCCGTTACCAATCGCGTCAAGCAGGCGGTGACGGATGGACTGGCGGAGCGTTACGGCGACCTCGGTCTGCCTGCCAGCGCAGTCGACCAGGAAGCGCGCCAGATGCAGGAGCAGCTGCAGCAGCAGACCGGCCAGCAGCCGCCGCCGGCCGATCAGTTCCGCGAAGGCGCCGAAAAGCGCGTTCGCCTGGGGCTGCTCCTGGCTGAAATCGCCCGCCAGCACGAGATTTCGATCGACCCGGCCAGAGTACAGGCCAAGATCGAGGAAATGGCCGAAACCTATGACCAGCCCGAGCAGGTGATCGAACTTTACCGCTCCGAACCGCGTCTGATGGATCAGGTCGAGAACATGGTGCTCGAGGAACAGGTGGTTGACTGGGTGCTTGAAAACGCCGAGGTCAGCAACAAGACCATGTCATTCAATGAGTTAATGGGTCAGGCATGAACGAGAAAGCGCTCAATCTGGTCCCGATGGTCGTCGAGCAGTCCGCTCGCGGCGAGCGGGCCTACGATATCTATTCCCGCCTCCTCAAGGAGCGGGTCATCTTCATCGTCGGCCCGATCGAGGACTATGCGGCCAACCTGATCGTCGCGCAGCTGCTCTACCTCGAGTCGGAGAATCCCGACAAGGACATCAACATCTACATCAACTCGCCCGGCGGATCGGTGACGGCCGGGCTGGCCATTTACGACACCATGCAGTTCGTCAAGCCCGACGTGGCCACGATGTGCATCGGCCAGGCTGCCAGCATGGGCGCTCTGTTGCTCGCCGCCGGGGCGAAGGACAAGCGCTATGCGCTGCCTCATTCGCGCGTGATGATTCACCAGCCGCTCGGCGGCTACCAGGGTCAGGCGTCGGATATTGATATTCACGCGCGCGAGATTCTCAAGATGAAGGACACGCTCAACCAGATCCTGGTCAAGCACACGGGGCAGGATATGGAGACGATCGAGCGCGATACCGACCGAGACAAGTTCATGTCGGCCGAGGACGCTCGCGAATATGGCCTGGTGGACGATGTTCTCAGTGATCGGCACTCACAGTAGCCGAAGGCATTTTCGGTTAAACTCGACTCTATGAGTGGAATCGGCAAAACGTACGCATCATGAGCGAATCCCCCAGCGACGGCAAAATTCTCTACTGTTCTTTCTGTGGAAAGAGCCAGCACGAGGTGCGCAAGCTGATTGCGGGTCCCAGCGTCTATATCTGTGACGAGTGCGTCGAGCTGTGCAACGACATCATCCGCGAGGAGCTCGAGGGCGCCGGCGAAGCCGAGCGCGAGGAGCTGCCGACGCCGCATGAAATCCATGATTTCCTCGATGGCTACGTCATCGGGCAGCAGCCGGCCAAGAAGGTGCTTTCGGTGGCGGTCTACAACCACTACAAGCGCCTGGAGTCCTACAAGCATCGCGAGGATGTCGAGCTGGCCAAGTCGAACATCCTGCTGATCGGCCCGACCGGCTCGGGCAAGACCCTGCTGGCCGAGACGCTGGCGCGCATGCTCAATGTGCCGTTCACGATCGCCGATGCCACGACTCTGACCGAAGCCGGCTACGTGGGCGAGGACGTCGAGAACATCATCCAGAAACTGCTGCAGAAGTGCGACTACGATGTCGACAAGGCGCAGCAGGGCATCGTCTACATCGACGAGATCGACAAGATTTCCAAGAAGGCCGAGAATCCCTCGATTACCCGGGATGTATCCGGCGAAGGCGTGCAGCAGGCGCTGCTCAAGCTGATCGAGGGCACCATGGCGTCCGTGCCCCCTCAGGGCGGGCGCAAGCATCCCCAGCAGGAATTCCTGCAGGTCGACACCCGCAATATCCTGTTCATCGTCGGCGGTGCCTTCGCCGGTCTGGACAAAGTCATCCAGGAGCGGTCACAGTCCGCCGGCATCGGGTTCCACGCAGAAGTTCGCAATCCCGAGACCGAGGATGTATCGAAAATCCTGACCGAGGTCGAGCCCGAGGACCTGATTCACTACGGCCTGATCCCCGAGTTCGTCGGCCGCCTGCCGGTGGTCGCTACCCTGACCGAGCTTGACGAGGAGGCGCTGGTGCGCATTCTGACCGAGCCGAAGAACGCCGTGGTCAAGCAGTTCCACAAGCTTTTCGAAATGGATCATTGCGAGCTCGAGGTTCGCGACGACGCCCTACACGCCATCGCTCGCAAGGCCATGGCCCGAAAGACAGGCGCACGCGGCCTCCGCACCATCATCGAGAACGTGCTCCTCGACGTCATGTACGACCTGCCGTCGACCCAGAATGTCGCCAAGGTTGTCGTCGACGAGGCCGTGATCAACGGCGAGTCCGCTCCCTACCTGATCTACGAAAACCAGCCCCAGCGCGCCGGCGCGGAATCCTGATTCCGTACCACCAAGGATTTGCCCGCCGGGTTGAATAGACCCGGTTCGGCGCCAATATCTGATACCAGTTCACACCAGGCTGGCCGGGTTGCCCGGCCCGCATCGAATCCAGAGAGACTCCATGGCCGACTACGACGTCAGCAATCCGAGTGCACCCCGTCAGCCCGTGCCAGTTCTGAGCCTGCGCGACGTGGTGGTTTATCCGCATATGGTCATTCCCCTGTTCGTGGGCCGCGACCGCTCGGTCAGCGCCCTCGAGGAGTGCATGAATGTCGACAAGCAGATCCTGCTGATCACCCAGAAGAACCCGGAAGTCGAAGAGCCGGGCCCGGAAGACTTGTTCGACTGCGGCACCATGGCCACGGTGCTGCAGATGCTTCGTCTGCCCGACGGCACCACCAAGGTCCTCGTCGAGGGCGGCCAGCGCGTGCGTGTCGATGAACTGGACGACAGCGGTGAATACCTTGCCGCTCGCTACTCCTCGCTGGAAGACGAAGAGGAGGATTCGCGGGCGCTCGAGGTGACCACGCGCAGTCTGACCAACCTGTTCGAGCAGTACGTCAAACTCAGCCGCAAGGTGCCGCCGGAACTGATGACCACGCTGTCGGGCATCGAAGACCCGAGCAGGCTGGCCGATACCATCGCCGCGCACCTCGCGGTGCGCATCGAGGACAAGCAGCGCGTGCTCGAGATTGCGCCGGTTTCCGATCGCATGGAGTTCCTGATGGGGCTCATCGAGGGCGAAATCGACGTCCTCAAGCTCGAAAAGCGGATTCGCGGTCGGGTCAAGAACCAGATGGAGAAGAGCCAGCGCGAGTACTATCTGAACGAGCAGATGAAGGCGATCCAGAAGGAGCTCGGCGATCTCGACGAGTCGGGCAACGACCTGGGCGATCTCGAGGCGAAGATCGAGAAAGCCGGTATGCCCAAGGAGGCGCTGGAGAAAGCCCGCACCGAATTCAACAAGCTCAAGATGATGTCGCCGATGTCGGCCGAAGCCACGGTGGTGCGCAACTACCTGGACTGGATGCTGATGCTGCCCTGGAAGAAGCGTAGCAAAATCAGCCACGACATCAAGGCTGCCTCGGACATTCTCGAGGCCGATCACTACGGGCTCGAGCGGGTCAAGGATCGTATTCTCGAATACCTGGCCGTGCAAAAGCGCGTCAAGAAGCTCAAGGGCCCGATTCTTTGCCTGGTCGGGCCGCCGGGCGTGGGCAAGACCTCGCTGGGTCGTTCCATCGCCAGGGCCACGGGCCGCAAGTTCATCCGCATGAGCCTGGGCGGCGTGCGCGACGAGGCCGAAATTCGTGGTCATCGCCGTACTTATATCGGCTCGCTGCCCGGCCGCGTGCTTCAGAGCCTGAGCAAGGTCGGCACCCGTAATCCCTTGTACATGCTCGATGAGCTCGACAAGATGTCGATGGACTTCCGAGGCGACCCTTCATCGGCATTGCTCGAAGTGCTCGACCCGGAGCAGAACAACACCTTCTCTGATCACTACCTGGAAGTCGATTTCGACCTGTCGGAAGTGATGTTCATTGCGACGGCCAACTCGCTGCACATTCCGGCGCCGTTGCTCGATCGCATGGAGATCATCCGGATTCCCGGCTACACGGAAGACGAGAAGCTCAACATCGCCACGCGCTATCTGCTGCCCAAGCAGCTTGAGCAGCACGGCCTCAAGGAAGGCGAACTGCAGATCAGCGAAGGCGCGATTACCGACATGATTCGCCATTACACGCGTGAGGCCGGCGTGCGTAATCTCGAGCGAGAGATCGCCAAGGTATGCCGCAAGGTGGTCAAGCAGCTGAGTATCGACGACAAGCTCAAGAAGCGCCATGTGACCGTCCAGAACCTCGACAAGTACCTTGGCGTGCGCCGCTTCCGATACGGTCGGGCAGAGGAGCAGAACGAAATCGGGCAGGTCACTGGCCTGGCCTGGACCGAGGTCGGCGGTGAACTGCTGCAGATCGAGGCGACGGCCTTGCCGGGCAAGGGCAAGCTGACGCACACGGGCCAGCTTGGCGACGTGATGAAGGAATCCGTGCAGGCGGCACTGTCGGTGGTACGATCCCGCGCGGCCGCGCTGGGCATCCCCGAGGACTTTCACCAGAATCGCGATTTGCACGTGCACGTTCCCGAGGGCGCCACGCCCAAGGACGGGCCCAGCGCCGGCATCGCGATGGTTACCGCTCTGGTTTCCGTACTGGCGAATATTCCGGTCAAGGCCGACGTGGCCATGACCGGAGAAATCACCCTCAGGGGCAAGGTGTTGCCCATAGGCGGGCTCAAGGAGAAATTACTGGCCGCGCTGCGTGGTGGTATCCGCCTGGTGCTGATTCCCGAAGAGAACATGAAGGATCTCGAAGAGATTCCCGACCGCATCAAGAAGGGTCTGGAAATCCGGCCGGTCAAGTGGATTGACGAGGTGCTCGAGCACGCGCTGGCTGGCATTCCGTCGGCCGATCAGGCGGCTGAAAACGAGGCTGCCAAGGGTGGACGTGATTCAACTACGGGTGTAAGAGCGCACTGAATGCCCATTTGACGGCCTTTTCGGGGGTTTTTCTCCCGCAGGCTATTGATGCAGGGGTGTGCGTGATATACCATCGTTGACCAACAGACGGTCGGTTGCTGCCCATGGGGGTCGACTCACGCAGCAGCGCGGGGACTGGCCGCTGCCACCCACTAATATAGATAATGTCTGGAGCGACAGTAATATGAATAAATCCGAACTGATTGAAGCAATCTCTGATTCTGCTGGACTGTCGAAGGCTGACTCCCAGCGCGCGCTGGATTCCACCATCGAGTCCATTACCAAGGCACTGAAGAAGGGAGACACGGTGTCGCTGGTTGGATTCGGCACTTTCTCTGTCAAGAAGCGCGCAGCTCGCACCGGCCGCAATCCGGCCACCGGGGAGACGATCAAGATCAAGGCGTCGAAGACTCCTGCATTCAAGGCTGGTAAAGGCTTCAAAGACGCGATAAAATAACGGGCTTGTGCCCGGGGTGCTTAGCTCAGCTGGGAGAGCATCGCCCTTACAAGGCGAGGGTCGGAGGTTCGAGCCCTCCAGCACCCACCAGGATTAGGAGTGGTAGTTCAGTTGGTTAGAATACCGGCCTGTCACGCCGGGGGTCGCGGGTTCGAGTCCCGTCCACTCCGCCAACTAATCTGCAGGGCGCCCGCTGGGCGCCCTGTTTGTTTCTGACAACCTAACTAGTGCGGTCGCTACTCGGCAGGCAAGCTGAGTGCCTGCCGAATAGCGACCGCATCAGTTAACCAACCGGGGTCTTTCAAGGATCATGCTTCAGGTCATTCGTGAACGCGTAACCGGGATCGTCGCCATTTTCGTGCTCGGCCTGCTGGCCATCCCCTTCCTGTTTTTCGGTCTCGATAGCTACATGGGGGGCGGCGTTTCGCAAAACGCCATTGCCACGGTCGGCGGCACCGATATTTCGGCCAGCGAATTCGAGACCAGTTTCGCCCAGTATCGTGCGCGCCTGCGCGACCAGCTCGGCGATCGGTACAGCGATATCGACACCAACCAGCCGGCTGTCCGACGCGAGCATCTGGAGCAAATGATCGATCAGGTTTTGCTGCGCCAGTACGCCGAGGACCTGGGGCTGCGGGTCAGTGATCGTGCCGTCGCCGAGATCATCCGGGGTATTCCGGCGTTTCAGATCGAGGGACAGTTCAACCCGGATGTCTATCAGCAAGCGCTTCGAGGCGCGGGCGAAACGCCCCGCAGTTTCGAGCGTGATCTGCGCGATGATATCCAGACCAGTCTCGTGCCTCAGGCCGTTTCGGAGTCGGCTGTGGTAACCGAGACCGAGATTGATCGCATGATCAGCCTGCAGGGGCAGACACGCCAGGTCAGTTTCATCCAGATCGATGCCGCCCAGTTCGAGCAGCAGGTGGAAGTGACCGAGGCAGACATCGAGACCTACTACGAGGAAAACCTCGACTCGTTCACGAGCGAAGAGCGCGTTCGGCTGGCCTACGTCGAGCTTCAGCCCGAGGCGCTTGTCGAGGAGGCTTCGCTCAGCGAAGAGGAACTGCGACAGCGTTATGAGGCGGCCAAACAGCGCTATATGACGCCCGAAGCGCGGCGTGCCTCGCACATCCTGATTGCGTCCGGGGAAGCCGGTGACGAGACCTCTGCCCAGGCCCGGGCCGAGGAGTTGCAGGAGCGCATTGCCGATGGCGAGTCATTCGAGGAACTGGCCGCCGAATATTCGGATGATCCTGTATCGGCCGAGCAGGGCGGCGATCTCGGCTGGATCGAGCCCGAGGATATGGTCGGCGCATTCGAAGATGCCCTTTATGACCTGAGTGATCCGGGTGATGTATCCGAGCCGGTCGAAACCCAGTTTGGCTGGCATCTGATCCGGCTCGACGAAATCCGGCCGCCGGAAGGCATGAGTTTTGAAGAGGCGCGCCAGGAGATCCTCGATGAACAGCTCCAGCGCCAGCGCGAGGAGCTCTATATCGAGCTGTCCGAACGCATGGTCGACCTCGTCTATGCCGACGACAGCAGCCTGGAGCCGCTGGCCGATGAGCTCGACCTGGAGATCAAGGAAACCGACTGGTTCAGCCGGTCCGGTGCCGAAGATGGTATCGCCTCGAACGAGGAAGTGGCCGAAGCTGCCTTCTCCGACCTCGTGCTGCTCGACGAGGCCGTCTCTGACCCGATCGAAATCGATCGCAATCACATGGTGGCCGTTCGGGTGATCGAGCACGAACCGGCCGAGCCGCGGCCGCTGGAAGAGGTTTCAGACCAGATCCGGCAGCGTCTGATCACTGAGCGTACTCGCGAGATGGCCCGGGAACGTGGCGAATCACTTCGCGAGCAGATTGTCTCGGGTGAGGCGACGCTCGAAAGCCTGGCCGAGGCCGAGGATCTGGAGCTCGTCTCGGTTGAGTCGCTGGGTCGGCGGGACTTCCAGCAAGGCCCGGGCTTCGTGCGGGAAGTGTTCCAACTGAGCGCGCCGGGCGAGGAGCCCTCGCTGCATGTTCTGGCCCGTCAGGGCGGGCAAGCACTGGTGCGCCTCGAGGGCGTCCAGCCGGGCAATCCCGCCGAAGCGGGCGAGTCGGAGCGTGAGATGGTACGCCGGCAGCTTCGCACGAGTCGTACGCAGGAGGCGATCGAGGGACTGCTGGCGCGGTTGCGCGAGGAGACCAGGATCAGCGTGGACGAAGAGCGGCTCTGACGTCCTGAAAGGGTTCAGGGTTCAGGGTTCAGGGTTCAGGGTTCAGGAGAAAGCCGGGCGATGCCCGGCTTTTTTTCGTTGCAGCTATCTGGTTTGCCGAAAGAAGCCCCTGAAAGAGCAGCGAGTGGGCAATAGCCGTTCAGCGACTTTTTTACTCAAGTCCGGCCATGCCGACGATGTTATAGCCCCCGTCGACATAGGTAATCTCGCCGGTGATGCCGGCGGCCAGGTCGGAGCACAGAAAGGCGGCGGCGTTGCCAACATCTTCCTTCGTGATATTGCGGCGGATGGGCGAGGTTTCCTCGACGTGGTCAAGCATGCTGCGCAGCTTGGAGACGCCCGAGGCGGCCAGGGTCTTGATCGGGCCGGCGGAGATGCCGTTGACCCGAATTCCCTCGCTGCCCAGGCCGTGGGCCAGGTAGCGCACCGACGCCTCGAGCGAGGCCTTGGCCAGGCCCATGACGTTATAGCTGGGCATCGCGCGTACCGCACCCAGATAGCTTAGCGTGAGCATGGCGCCGTTGCGGCCCTCCATGAGATGGCGCCCCGCGCGCGCCATGGCGGCAAAGCTGTAGCTGGAAATATCGTGCGCGATCCGGAATCCTTCGCGGTCGATGACGTCGGCGAACTCACCCTCGAGTTGTTCGCGCGGTGCGTAGCCGACGGCATGCACGATGATATCGAGTTCGCCCCATTCCTTTTCGATGGTTTCGAATACGGCCTGGATCTGCTCGTCGCTGCCGACATCCAGCGGCATGACCAGTTTCGATCCGGTCTGGTCGGCGATCTTCTGGACGCGCGACTGCAGCTTTTCGTTCTGGTAGGTGAATGCCAGTTTCGCGCCTTCGCGATGCATCGCTTCACCGATGCCCCAAGCGATCGATCGCGGGCTGGCGACACCCACGATCAGGGCCTTCTTGCCTTCGAGCATGCCCATAGATGGCAATCCTTGTGTCGTTGTTGGAGGGGGACGATTGTAACGGTCCCTGAAGGAACTGTCGCGACGGCGCAAGCAGCCTGTGTTAATATGCAGACCGATCGGTCGGTCGGGTCGGCGCCTGATGAGAGAACCCAAGCCCTTGTGAATTCGAAACTGCACGACTGTTCTGGATCAGACTCGGAGGATACGCCTGCGACCGGGCGAGACCGCCTGCTCGGCGCGGCCGAGACCGAGTTTGCCGAGCGTGGTTACTCGGGCGCCTCGATAGCCGGAATTGCCCGTCGCGCCGAGGTTGGCAAGTCGACGGTGTTTCATCACTTCGAGTCCAAGGAAGCGCTCTATCTGGCGGTCATATCACGAGCGGCGGCGGACTTCGCGCACACGCTCGAGCATGTGCTCTCCTCGTCGCAGAGCATCGGCGAGGGGCTTGCGCGGTTCCAGGCCGCCCATCTCGACCATATGCATCAGAATACCCAGGTTGCCCGCCTGATTCTGCGCGAACTGCAGGACGAGCGTTTCGGGCACGACCGCCCGCTGATTGCCGAAGTGCTGTCGGCCAATTACACGCGCCTGCTGCGATTTTTGCAGGCCGCCCAGTCCCGCGGCGAGATACGCGCCGACGCCGACTGTGAAGTGGCGGCCATCGCCATGTTCTCGGCCAATGTATTCCACTTCCAGTACGCTGAGGCGATGGCGCGCACCCCGGAGCTCGCCGCAGCCAGCGACGGCGCGCGTTTCACCCAGTCCATTTCCGATCTTGTCCTCAACGGCCTCAATGCCCCCGAATCAGGAAGCGTTTGACCATGCGTTCGAAGACCCAGTTTTCATTCCTCTGCATTCTCTCTCTCCTGGTTGTCGCCTGCGGGCAGGATGATTCGGACGGCGGTTCCGAGCGATCAACGCCGGTGACCGTCACCGAAGCCGTCGTCCAGCCCGTCGAATGGATCGAGCGATCCGTCGGTCGACTGCACGCCAATAGCGCGCCGCACGTGGCCGCCGAGACGGCCGGCCCGGTCGCCGCCGTCCATCACGATGCCGGTGATGTCGTCGAGGCTGGAGAGCGGCTGGCCGAACTCGATGACCAAGTTCAGACCATCGCGGTTAATTCGGCTCGCGCCGAGCTGCGTCGTCTCGAGGCCCTGCTGTCCAACGAGCGTCGCCGCGTACGGCGCCTGACCAACCTGCGCGAACAGCAGTCGGTTTCCCAGGATCAGCTCGATGAGGCCGAAACCAATGTTGAATCGCTGGAGGCGCAAATCGAGTCGGCGCGATCCGCACTGGACGATGCCGAGTACAACCTGGCGCGTACCCGAATCGTCAGCCCGGTCAGCGGCATTGTTCAGGAGCGCCTGGTTAGTGCCGGCGACTTCGTCAATCGGGGGCAGGTGATGTTTGAACTGGTCTCGCCGGCGGCGTTGCGTGCATTCGTTCCTTTGCCCGAACATCTGCAGAATCGCGTCGAGGTCGGCCAGCTGGTGCGGCTTTGGGTGCCTTCCCGGCCCGACGACGTTCACGAGTTCGAAGTGACGGAAATCCGCCCGCAGGTGGGCTCGGGCTCCAGGGCCATCGAGCTCATCGTGGATCTCGACAATCCCGGCGGCTGGCGGGTCGGCGGTTCGGTGTCCGCCGAAATCGTAATCGAGCGTCGTGACGGCCTGATCGTTCCGCCGGGAAGCGTGGTCCGCAGGCCGGATGGCCGCGTGGTCTACGTGGTCGAGGACTCGCGCGCCCGTGAAAGGCCGGTGGAAGTCGGCCTTCGTGATGCCGACTGGATCGAGATTCTCGAAGGCGTGAGCGAAGCCGAACGCGTGGTCGTCGACGGTGCCGGCTTCATGACCGATGATGCCAGGGTCACGGTCGAGGAAGGCGGAGAAGCACGATGACATTGCCGGAGCTATCCATTCGCCGGCACGTGCTGGCCTATATGGTTTCGGCGGTGATGGTGCTGTTCGGTATCCTCGGATTCCAGCGCATCGGCATCGACCAGTTCCCGGAAATCGAGTTTCCGCTGGTTTCGGTCACCACGGTGTTGCCCGGCGCCAGCCCGGAGATCGTCGAGGCCAGCATTACCAGCATCATCGAGGGGTCGGTCAACAGCGTTCCCGGCATCGACTATATCCAGTCCAGTTCCTCGCCGGGCGTTTCCAACGTCACGATCAACTTCCAGCTGTCGAAGGACATCGACGTCGCCTTCAACGAGGTCCAGGCCAAGGTCAACCAGATCGTGCGCCAGCTGCCCGAGGATGCCGACCCGCCGGTGGTCGCCAAGGTTGAGGTCGGCGCCAGCCCGGTCATGTGGCTGGCGCTGCAGGGCGATCGCACCATGCAACAGCTCAACCAGTATGCCGAGAACGTTATCAGCAAGCGGTTGGAGACGATCAATGGTGTGGGCGAGGTGCGCATCGGCGGCCGGCGCGAGCGCACCATCCGCGTGGAGGTCGATCTCGAGCGCATGAATGCCCTCGACATCACGCCACAGGACATCCGTCGGGCGTTTGCCTCCGAGCATGTCCAGTTCCCCGGCGGGTTCCTCGTGTCCGGCCGCACCGAGTCGCTGATCAAGCTGGACCTTGAATATCACAGCCCCGAGGCGCTTTCCGAAATGGTCGTGGCCCATCGCGACGGTGCGCCGGTCCGGCTCGACGATATCGCCGAGGTCGTCGACGGCCTGGCGGATTACCGCTCGGTCGCCCGCTTCAACGGCGAGCCGACGGTGGGATTGGGGATCGTCAAGATTTCCGGATCGAACACGGTGGCCATCGTTGACGAGGTCCAGCGCCGGCTCGAGGAAGAGATCATCCCGCAGCTGCCGCCGGGCATGAGCATCCAGGTCGCCTCCGATGACTCGGAACTCATTCGTGAGATCGTCCGCGCGCTGCAGGATCACTTGTGGGAAGGCGCGCTGCTTGCGGCCATCATCGTGCTGCTGTTCCTGCGCTCGTGGCGCGGCACCATCATCATCGCGCTGGCCATTCCCGTTTCGCTGCTTGCGGCGATGGCGGCAATCAACCTGATGGGTTACACGCTCAACACGATGACCCTTCTGGCGCTCCTGCTGCTCATCGGCGTCGTCGTCGACGATGCCATTGTCGTGCTCGAAAACATCTATCGACACCGACAGGAAGAAGAGCCCGATCCGGAGAAGGCGGCCATTGCCGGTTCCAACCAGGTCTTTTTCGCCATCATCGCGACCACTCTGACGCTGGTTTCCATTTTTGCGTCGGTGATCTTCCTCGGCGGCATCATCGGCCGGTTCTTCGAGTCGTTCGCGGTCACCGTGACGGTGGGAGTTCTGGCCTCCTCGATCGTTGCGCTGACGCTCACCCCCGTGCTGTGCGCGCGCTTTCTGCGCGTGCGCCGTCAGGACAGTGAGCACGGCCGTGTCTACCATCAAATGGACCGCTTCTTCGACGGCATGAACCGCGGCTATCGCCGCCTGCTCGACGGTTCGCTTAAGCGGCGCTGGACGGTCATCCTCGTGGCCCTGTTGGTGGTGGCCAGTTCCGGCTTTTTCTTCGCCGCCATCGACAAGGAGTTCGTTCCCGAGGAAGACGAGGGCCGGTTCCAGGTCTTCTTCCGCGCCCCGTTGGGTACCGGCATCGAGGCGAGCAACGAGTACATGAAGGAGATCGAGTCGGTACTCGCGTCCAAGGACGTCATCCGCAGCTACTTCACGGCCATCGGCCTGGGTGCCGCCGGAGAGGTCAACCGCGGCATTGCTTTTGCCCGCATGGTCGAGCGCTCCGAGCGCGACATCAAGCAGCAGGATTTCCTCGATGAGTTGCGCGGCGAACTGGCCGGTATTCCGGGCGTGATCGCTTTCGCCGCGCCGCCGTCGATCGTCAGCGGGCAGCGCGGCGACCCGCTGCAGTTTTCCATCACCGGTCCCGATCTCGACACCGCCGCCGAGCTGGGTGAAACCATGAAGTCCCGGCTGGAAGAGATCGAGGGCATGGGTCGCCTCGATCTCGATCTGCAGCTCAACCTGCCGCAGATCGACGTCGAGGTCGATCGGGTGCGTGCCGCCGACGCCGGCGTCAGCTCGGCCGACGTCGCCTTTGCCGTGAACATGCTCGTCGGGGGGTTCGACATCGCCCGCTACAATGATGAACCCGGTGACGGCGAGCGCTACGATATTCGCGTCAAGGCACGCGACGGCCAGTTCGACAGTCCGGACGACCTCAACCGCATCTATCTCCGGGGCAGAGACGGCTCGCTGGTGCGCTTCGACTCGATTGCCGAGGGCGTCGAGCGGCTGGGACCGGCGGTGATTACCCGCTTCGACCTGAACTACTCGGCCGATTTCTTCGGCAACCCCGAGATGCCCCTGGGCGAGGCCATTACCGCTATCGACGAGATTGCCGAAGATATCCTGCCCCTGGGTTACCGCGTGGCCTACAAGGCGCAGGCCCGGGAGTTCCAGCAGACGCAGCAATACGTGATGTTCGCCTTCGTGCTGGCCACGATCCTGGTGTTCATCGTGCTCGCGAGCCAGTTCAACTCGTTCATCCAGCCGCTGATCGTCATGGTCGCGCAGCCGCTGGCCGTCATCGGCGGCGTGCTGCTGCTGTGGCTCACCGGCAATTCACTCAATATTTATTCGATGATCGGTATGGTGCTGCTGGTCGGGTTGGTGGCCAAGAATTCCATCCTGCTGGTGGATCTGACCAACCAGTTCCGCGCTCAGGGACAGGGCGTCGACGAGGCGCTGAGTAACGCCTGTCCCATTCGCCTGCGCCCGGTGCTGATGACCTCCCTGACGGTCATCCTGGCGCTGACGCCGCCGGCGCTTGGCTTCGGGGCCGGTTCCGACACCAACGGCCCGCTGGCCATCGCCGTCATCGGCGGCATGCTCAGCTCGACGTTGCTGACACTGGTGGTGGTGCCGGCGGTCTATTCGCTGATCGAAAACAGCAATTTCCTGGGCTCGAGACAACAGGACGTGGAGTCGACATGAAACTGATCATCTTATCGGGAAGCCTGAGAAAGCGCTCGTTCAACACCCGGCTGGCCCGCCTGATGGCCGAACGGGTGCCCGAAGGCGTCACGGCCGAAGTGGCCACGCTGCACGGCATTCCCCTCTACGACGGCGACCTCGAGGAGGCCGACGGTATTCCGGAGACGGTCGAGTCGCTACGAAGCCATATCAAGACGGCCGAGGGCCTGGTTCTGGTGACACCCGAGTACAACGCGGGCATGCCCGGCGTGTTCAAGAATGCGCTGGACTGGCTGACGCGTCCGGGAGAGGAAATGAAGCCGACGTTCGGCGGCCGGCCCACCGCTCTGGCTGGCGCCACCCCGGGTGCCTGGGGCACGGGATTCGCCCAGGCCGGCGCGCTCATCAACCTGCGGCAGCTTGGCTGCCATCTGTTTCCGGACCACCTGCGCGTCTCGAAGGCGGGAGATCGTTTCGACGGTGAACGCGCCGACGATGAGTTGAAGGAGCAGGTGGCGAACTGGCTGGATAAATTCACCACCTTCGCCGGAGGCAGTTGAAGCAGGATTCTGTGATCTGTACTTAGCCTTCTGCTGTCTCAGACTTCAGTCCACAGACTGCTGATCACCGAAAGATGGCGCCCCGGGCAGGAGTGCTGCGCGGCCTGGCGGCCGCTTGGCCTTCGGCCTGAAGACGCTTCGCGCTTCAGCGAGCTCGCGCGTAGGGAGCCTCTGAACAACTCTGCGCGGAGCGCGTTTCAGTCGGAAATGCCGCAGATCGTGTGATGCGACCCGAGTGACAGTAGCCGTAGCTACGGCCGAGGGGCGCAACGCGCGAGATGCGGCATTTCCGGCGAAACCCGGAGGGCCGGCGCCTTTGCGGGGTCTCCGCTTCGTTTCGGCTCGCTCATTTGGAATGACCAAACCACGCTCGCCGAAGCCAAACCGGAGCCTCCCGCAAAGGCACCGTCGCGCCCGCGCAGAGCTGTTCAGAGGCTCCCGCCGGCGCTCGGTTCGAACCTTTGTTGTCATTTTGTCGCAGGTTCGAATTGTGCCACCGGCAAGTGATTCGGGTTACATTCTGAGCTTGCAGTGGCTTGTACTATTGGCGCCCCGGGCAGGATTCGAACCTGCGACCTGCCGCTTAGGAGGCGGCTGCTCTATCCTGCTGAGCTACCGGGGCGTTGCTGGAATCACGAGGCCGAAATACTAACAGACGCGCTCTCCAATCGCCCGTCGAGAATCCGGCCCCGCCAGCCGTTGAGCCAGTCGGGACGTTCGCCACGAATCAGGCGGGTCAGTTCCTTCTTGCTTGCGATGACGGCCGGTTCGACTTCCAGTTCTTCGGCAATCGTCCGGACCGACTGCTGAGCCTCTCGTAACTGATCACGCTGTTCGGGCGTAAGCGAATCCAGCCAGTTCGGGCGCATAAAATCTTCAGCTCGGACCTCGTCGAGCACACACTCGATGGCCTTGCCGAAACGTTTGCGTTGTCCACCCGGCATCCGGCTGATGGCCTGGTTCAGCCGGCCCTGACCGGCAGCCTGGGCGAGTTCGATCAGTGTGTCGTCGGCGATCACGAAACGACGCGGAAGGTCTTTTTCCTGAGCGGCTGTTTCGCGCCAGCGGGCGAGGGCGTCGAGGCGGGCGACGTCCGGTGTTTCCAGTCGGCCGGCACCCTTGACCCGGCTCAGCGGCGGCGTGATGTCGCCGGCGCGGGCGGCGTCCACGATCCGTGCGCAGTCTTCCCGGTGCCACTCGAGGCGGCCGGCTTCCTCGAGCAATTCCTCGAGCCGGTGCTTGAGTCGCGGCAGCCAGATGACGTCCTCGGCGGCATAATGCAGAAGCTCCCTGGCCAGCGGACGCCGGCACCAGTCGTTGCGCGCCTTGCCGCCGACCAGGTCGACATCGAGCGCGGCCTTGACCAGATGTTCGTAGCGAAGCTGGAGGGGCATGCCCAGAAGGGCGGCGGCGACCTGGGTGTCGAACAACGGTTCCGGCCAGCAGCCGCCAACCGCGTGCAGGATTTCCAGGTCTTCACCGACGCTGTGAAGGACCTTGACGATGCCGGAATCGGCCAGGAGGTCGCCCAGGGCAGCTGATTCGGGAGCCGCCACGGCATCGAGCAGCCACACCTCGCGGCCGTCGCTGAGCTGTATCAAGCCAGGGCGGGCGTGAAACGTACGCTCTCGTACGAACTCCGTATCCAGGCCGATGGTGTGCGTGGATGCGCAGCTTGAACACGCTTTTTCGATAGCGGTCTCGGATGCGAGAAGCGTAGCGTCCTCGACGGCTTTCTGTGCTGCGCGAATCTCTTCGTCTCCTGCGGCCTGGCAGGGCAGTTCCTTCGGCATGGGATTCGAGTCTCCGTTACTGGCGGTGGTTGTCGTGGGCGTCTCGATACGCTATTTTCACACATTCGATTGGTGTGCCTGTTGCCGCGAATGGGCCGGGGGAACCTGAAGGGAAGACGCCAATCCTTCGTTTTACCAGCAATGGGAGCTGAGATTTAGATGAGATATCTGCTGCTTGCAACGAGCGTTGTTTTCGCGTTTTCGCCCTGGGCGGCCATTGCCCAGGAAGATGCCGAGACGACGGAAGGGGCCGAAGCCGAGGCGCAGACCGAGGAAACTGAGGAGCAACGAAGTGTGAGGCGCCTCGGGGATGTCGTGGGTTCGGGAGATGAGTTCGATATCGATTTCGACAATCTGAACGTACCCGAGCAACCGGTCGAAGACGTCCCGGAAGTGAGTCTGCCCGATCCCGAGCAGGATGAGGAATTGCAGACGCTGCTGCGAAGGCGCGCATTCGTGCCTAACGATCAGGATACGCTCGATGCCCTGAGTGACTTGATCGACCAGGTCGAGGCCGACATCAGCGAAGCGCTGGGTCAAGGCGATCTGGCGACGGCGCAACAGCTCGCAGGCGTTGTGGCCGAAGTCGAGCCCGAGCGCGAAATCATTGGCGAGGTCGAGTCGGCGGTTGAGCAACGGAACTCGATCGGCCAGGCGCTCGAGCAGGCAGCGGCCGCACTGGAAGCCGGGCGCCTGACGCAACCGGCCGGAGACAATGCGGCTGAGTTGTTTGCCCGCGCCCTGGAACTCGATCCCGGAAACGAGACGGCTGAGGCCGGTCTTGTGGAAACGCACCAGGCCATCGTTGCCAGTGCCGTCAGCATGGCTCAAGAGGATCTGGACTTCGAAGGCGCCGAGGCCCGACTGGCCGAGGCAGAGGACGTTCATGAGTCGCCCGAAGTCATTGCCGAAGCCCGTGACAGCATCGCCGAGTTTCGGACGCGTCACATTGAGAACCTCCACGATGAAGCATTGACGCATATCGATGAAGGTCGCTACGACCAGGCCGACGAGACGATTACGGAACTGGTCGCGCTTGGACACGAGCGCGATAGCGTGGAATCACTTCAGGCATCGTTGGCCGATGCCCGCCTTTACGGCAGCTTCGAGCCGGGGCAGGCCTTCAACGATGAAATCGAAGGGCTGGGTAAGCCGGGGCCGGAAATGGTCGTGGTTCCCGCTGGCAGCTTCATGATGGGGTCGCCGGAGGATGAAGAAGATCGGATGGCCAACGAAGGGCCCCAGCACCGGGTCAGCTTCGACCGGGGATTCGCGCTATCCCGAACGGAGATCACCGTTGGTCAGTTTGGCGATTTCGTCGATGCGACGGGCTATCGGACCGATGCCGAGATTTCGGGTTCTTCCCGGATCTACAACCTGGAAACCGGGCGCATGGACGACCGTGATGACGTCAACTGGCGGCTGGACTTCGCCGGGGAGACGGCTGACGACGATCTGCCCGTGATTCATGTCTCCTGGCGCGACGTCACGGCTTATATCGACTGGCTATCCGAAGAGACCGGGCGCAACTACCGTCTGCCGTCGGAAGCCGAGTTCGAATATGCCTTGCGCGCCGGTAGCCAGAGTCCGTACTGGTGGGGCGAGGGCCCGCCGCCGGAAGACGATATGGAAAACGTCACCGGTGACGGGGATACCTCGCCAACGGGTGCTCGCTGGAACGTGGCGTTCCGTCGCTATTCCGACGGTCACTGGGGCCCTGCGCCGGTGGGTAGCCTCGTACGCAATCCTTTCGAACTCAACGACATGGGCGGCAACGTCATGGAATGGGTGGAAGACTGCTGGCATGACAGCTTCGTACGGGCGCCCGATGACGGTTCGGCCTGGGTGAACCCGGGCTGCGAGCGACACGTGATCAAGGGCGGCTCGTGGTCGAGCACGCCGGCCATGTCGCGGTCGGCGTTCCGCATTTCCAGCAGTGCGGAAAGCACCGACATGCGCGTCGGCTTCCGCATCGCGCGCGGCCTGTAACGCCTTTTAGCGCCGGGTCCGCGGGGCCCGGCGCGCCCATACATCATTCCGATTCGGGTCGCTCCCGGCCCCGCCTTTTTTCCTGCTTGCACAAGTATTAGCAAACCTTTATATTAGTTAAAAGCGATATAAAGGTGTGCTTGTTTACCATTTCGGGCAAGCGCCATGATGCAAGCAGGAGAAGACAATGGCCAGAATCGTCATCATCGGGGCAGGAATCGGCGGGGTTCCGGCCGCCTACGAATTGCGCGACACGCTCGGGGCCGACCATGAAATCACCATCGTGGGCGCCCAGCCGTATTTTCAGTTCGTGCCTTCCAATCCCTGGGTGGCCGTGGGTTGGCGTGATGCCGAAGCCATCACGGTCGACCTGGCCGGTCCGATGGAAAAGCGGGGTATCCGCTTCGTGCACGACACCGTTTCGGCCATCGATCCGGAAGGGCAGCAGGTGAGCCTGGCCGGCGGATCGTCCCTGGACTACGATTACCTGGTCATCACAACCGGCCCCGAACTGGCCTTTGACGCCATCGAGGGCCTGGGGCCGGAGTCCGGTCATACCCATTCGATCTGCACCCTGGATCACGCCCAGAAGGCCTGGGCAGACTACCAGCGCTTTCTTGAAAACCCCGGCCCCATCGTGATCGGCGCGGTGCAGGGCGCGAGCTGCTTCGGGCCAGCCTATGAATTCGCCATGATCGTTGATGCCGACTTGCGCAAGCGCAAGCTCCGCGACAAGGTGCCGATTACCTTCGTGACCAGCGAACCCTATATCGGGCATCTCGGGCTCGGCGGCGTGGGTGATTCCAAGAGCCTGATGGAGCACGAATTGCGCGAACGCCACATCCGATGGGTCACCAATGCCCGCGTGGATCGTATCGAGGCCGAAACCATCCACATCACCGAGGTCGACGACGAAGGCCAGGACCGGCGCAGCCAGGAACTCCCGTTCCACTTTTCCATGATGCTGCCCGCCTTTCGCGGGGTGCCTGCGGTGGCCAGCACCGAGGGTCTGTGCAATCCCAAGGGTTTCGTCAACATCGACGACTATCAGCGTAACCCCAACTATCCGAATATCTACTCGGCCGGGGTCTGCGTTGCGATTCCGCCGGTCGAGGAAACGCCGTTGCCGGTGGGTGCCCCCAAGACAGGCTACATGATCGAGTCGATGATCAGCGCCATTGTCCAGAATATCGCCGCGGACATCGAAGGCCAGCCGGTCGAAGCCCAAGCGACCTGGAATGCCATCTGCCTGGCCGATCTCGGCGATTCCGGCGTGGCATTCGTCGCGCTACCGCAAATCCCGCCGCGCAACGTCACCTGGGCCAAGCAGGGCAAGTGGGTGCACTGGGCCAAGATCGCCTTCGAGAAGTACTTTTTGCGCAAGGTGCGCAAGGGACACGCCGAGCCGGTCTATGAGCGCTATGTGCTCAAGGCGCTGGGTATCACCAGGCTGACCGGCAAATAAAATGTAGTTGGTGCCGAGGGCGGGAATCGAACCCGCACTGCCTTTCGGCAAACGGATTTTGAGTCCGTCGCGTCTACCAGTTCCGCCACCCCGGCGCGGATGCCTATTGTCTTTTCCCCGGTCGTGTTTGTCTAGTCCGCGTCCAGGCTGAGGGAGGTCGGTCGGGGCTCATACCAGTGGCCCTCGACGGGCTTGAAAACGCAACACTCGTCCATCACGCCGGAATAGATATGGATGGTGACTGCCGGCTCGTCCTTGCTGGGATTGGCGATGGTGTGGTGTTCATGCGGCGGAATCAGGCTGCCGGCACTGCCCACGCCCGAGCGCATGGTCGTACGCGGTTCGAACCTGAATTCGTCCTTGCCGCGCTCGACCAGCTCGTATTGCACCACCTCGATCTCGCCGTGCCAGACCGCCTCGACGCACCACATGCCGGCGTGGTCGTGCAGCGGCGTGCCCTGACCGGGCCCCCAGGTCATGGCCAGAACGGTGTAACCCAGTTCCGTGTCCTGGTGCAGCAGCCGGCGGCAGTAGTGATCCTCGCTGTGCTCGTACACGCACTCGGGCAAGCGGATGCGCTCGTCTGCCATGAGTTCGCACAGGCTCTGGCGTAGATTCCGGGTGATTTGTTCCGCGCTGTCAGCCGACACGGCGCGGTGAATGCATTCGATCATGTGAGACTTGCCGGGGAAATCCAGGCTCATTGCAACCACTCCCTGATCGGTTTTCCAAAAGTCGGGACGTCGGCCAGGAAGGCGTCGTGGCCCTGGACAGAGGGCAGCGCCTCATAGGTGACGTCGTTGCCGCTGCTCTCGAGCGCGGCGGCCAGTTCCTGTTGCTGGTTCAGCGGGAACAGGATATCGGTTTTTACACCCAGCACCAGTGCCTCGCCGGAGAAACAACGGTCGAACATTCGCTTGAGTGTTTCCTTGCTGTCGCAGAAATCGAAATTGTCCATTGCCCGAGACAGATAGAGGTAGCTGCAGGGGTCGAACTGGCCGACGAATTTTCGAGCGTGGGTCTCCAGATAGGACTCGACGGCAAAGCGCATGCCGAAGCGGGTGGGCGGAAAATAGTCCTGGCTCTGTCGACCGAAGCGTTGTTGCCATTCGGTGGCCGAACGGTAGGAAATCATCCCCAGCTTGCGCGCCAGACGCATGCCGACCTCGGGCCAGGCGTCCTCGGTGTACTGGCCGTCCTGGAAGTTACGGTCGGTGACGATGGCCTCTCGCTGCAGCGAGCGAATGGCAATCGCCATGGGCGTGGCCGAGCAGGCCGACGAGATCAGCGCCAGCTTGCGCGTACTCTGCGGGAACTGTTTGAGCCAGGCCAGGGCGGTCAGGCCGCCCATCGATGGGCCGATGACCGCGTGCAGGGTCTCGATGCCCAGGTGCTCGACCACAAGGCGTGTGGCGCGGGCGATGTCTTCAATGGCCAGTTCGGGGAACGTCAGGCGCCAGGGCTTGCCGGTCTCCGGGTTGATGCTGGCCGGCCCGGTCGAGCCCATGCACGAACCCAGCGAATTGACGCACAGGACGAAAAAGCGGTCGGTGTCGATGTAGCGCCCGGGGCCGATCATGTCTTCCCACCAGCCCGGATCGGGGTCCTGCGTGCTTGAAGCGGCGTGCGCTCCGGGTGACAGGCCGGTGAAGATCAGGATGGCATTGGACTTGTCGGCATCCAGTTTGCCCCAGGACTCCCAGGCCAGGCGCAGGCTGGGCAAATGGCCGCCGCGGTAGAGCGTAAACGGCTGATCGAGATCGAAATAATGTGTGGCCGGGCCCATGCGGGGTCTCGCGCTCGAAAACGTCCCATTCTATAACGCAATCGGTTTCCGGGCAGGCGGGTTGTTGAAGACGGGCCAGTCACTCGGGAAGTGGTAACTTCAAAATCGGCCCTGCAAGATAAGGAAACGCGATGGGAATCCGGCTCGGACTGATCTGTGGGGATCAGTTGCACTGGCCCAACCCGGTCTGCGCCGCGCTCGATCCGGCGCACGATCGACTGCTGATGGGAGAACTGGCCGCCGAGACCGGTTATGTCTGGCACCATGCCAAGAAGATCGTCCTGATCCTCTCGGCCATGCGTCATTTCGCCGGCAGGGCTCGCGAGTCCGGCTGGACGGTGGATTACCACCGATTCGATGCAACCGGCACGGTCGTCGGTTTTTCGGACCTGATCGAGCAGGCCTGCATGGCGCACGAGGTCGAAGAAATCGTTGTGACCTGGCCGGGTGAGTGGCGCATTCTCAAGGAAATCCAGGGCTGGTCGTCGCGCTTTGGCGTCGACGTGACGATCCTGCCGGATTCGCGCTTCGTCGGCTCGTTGGAGGAATTCAACGAATGGGCGGCCGAGCGGCGCCAGCTTCGCATGGAATTCTTCTACCGGCGCATGCGGCGCAAGACCGGCTACCTGATGGACGGCGACGCCCCGGTCGGCGGCGACTGGAACTTTGATCGTGACAACCGCAAGGCCTGGAAAGGCGATCCGCCGGCGGCCAGTCCGATGTCGTTCACCCCCGACCAAACCACCCGCGAGGTGATCGACACGGTTGCCGAAGACATCGATGCATTTGGTGAGCTGGATGGCTTCGATTACCCGGTCACTTCGGAGCAGGCGAGACGAGCGCTGGCCCATTTCATTCGCTCGGCGGCGGCCCATTTCGGCGACTACCAGGACGCCATGCACACAGACTCCGACTGGCTGTTCCACAGCCGGCTGTCGTCGAGTCTCAATGTCGGCCTGCTGACGCCGCGCGAAGTCTGCGGTGCCGTCGAATCGGCCTGGCGTGACGGCGACATGCCGCTCAACGCCGCCGAGGGCTTCATTCGCCAGATCATCGGCTGGCGCGAGTTCGTGCGCGGGATCTACTGGCGCGAGATGCCCGACTATGCCCGACGGAACAGCCTGGGCAACGATCGGAATCTTCCGGCCTTTTACTGGAGCGGTGAGACCGGCATGAACTGCCTGCGCGAGACCATCGACGCCACGCGTCGCAATGCCTACGCCCACCACATTCAGCGCCTGATGGTCACCGGAAATTTCGCGTTGCTGCTCGGTATTGTTCCCGAGCAGGTTTGCGAGTGGTACCTGGCCGTCTACGCCGACGCCTTCGACTGGGTCGAGCTGCCCAATACCCTGGGCATGGTGATGCACGCCGACGGCGGACTGCTGGGCTCCAAGCCCTACGCCGCCAGTGGCAAGTACATCGACCGCATGAGTAACTACTGCGCCGGCTGCCGCTACAACGTCAAGGAGACGACGGGTGAGAACGCCTGCCCTTTCAATGCGCTCTACTGGGACTTCCTGATGCGGCACCGAAAGCGTTTCGAGCCGAACGCGCGCATGAAGATGATGTACCGGCACGTCGACCGGATGAGCTCGGAGAGGCGGCGGGAGGTCACGGCTAGGGCCCGCTACATCAAGACCCGGGTCGAAGACCTGTAGAGGGCGGACGAAATCCCAGGGGGATCCAAGTAATCAGAACTGCAGCGGCTTGTCAGAGCGGTTCGGTGAACTGGGTGGTGCCGATACCGCGGTCGGGCAGCAGCACCGGAATGCCGTCGATGACCAGGTAGATCACCTTGTCGTCGCGGGTGATCAGCGCCTCGCGCGGCTTTTCTTCCACCGGGCTGTGATCCACGTACTGGACGTCACCGGCGGCGATGCGCTCGGCCAGTTTCTTCAGCCGGCTCTTTTCAAGCGGGCGCAGCGGTTGGTGGCTGACCGGGCAGCACAGGATGTCGAGAAGGGGATCTGCAATGGCCATGTGCCGATTGTATCCCGTCCGTGGATTGACGCAAAGCGCGTTCGCAAGACATGTCCCGGGCGCGTCAGAGCTTCCCTGAGGCCTGCGGCACTGCTAGTATTGCCTGTTTTCCCTTAGCGGAGGGACCGCAAAATGGCCGAAGCTCCCCTGATCGGCATCATCATGGGCTCGAAAAGCGACTGGGAGACGATGTCGCACGCCGCCGAAGTGCTGGATGAACTGGAAGTGGCATACGAGGTAAAAGTGGTTTCCGCCCACCGTACGCCGGATGCCATGTTCGAGTATGCCGAGAGCGCCGAGGCGCGCGGCATCGAGGTCATCGTTGCCGGTGCCGGCGGTGCGGCGCACCTTCCCGGCATGGTCGCGGCCAAGACCGTGCTGCCGGTCCTGGGCGTTCCCGTGCAATCGCGAACGCTCAATGGTCTGGATTCGCTCCTTTCGATTGCCCAGATGCCCGGCGGCGTGCCGGTCGGCACGCTGGCCATCGGCAAGGCCGGGGCGGTCAACGCCGGCCTGCTGGCCACCTCGATGGTCGGCCGTGCGCATCCCGAAATTCGCGAGCGCTATCGCCAGTGGCGCCGGGCTCAGACCGATCGGGTGCTGAGCGCCACCGATCCCCGCCAGTCATGAAGATCGGAATTCTCGGCGGCGGACAGCTTGCGCGGATGATGGCCCAGGCCGGTCAGCCACTGGGCGCGGAGTTCGTTTTTCTCGATCCCAAGGCCGACGCCTGCGCCGGCCAACTGGGCCGCTTGATCACCGCCGACTGGGCCGATGAAGCTGCCCTGGAAAAGCTCGCCGGCTGCGACCGCATCACCTGCGACTTCGAGAACGTACCGGCGGCCGTACTCGAGCGACTGGCCGAGTCGGGCCATCCGGTCCGCCCGGCCGCCAACGCCTTTGCCGCTGCCCAGGACCGCCTGACCGAAAAGCGGCTGTTCGAGTCGCTCGACATCGAGGTCGCGCCCTTTGCGCCGGTTTCGGGCCGAACCGACCTGCTCGAGGCGCTGGATCGCATCGGCTATCCCGCGGTGCTCAAGACCCGCCGGATGGGCTACGACGGCAAGGGGCAGTACCTGCTCCGCTCGCAGGAAGATCTCGAACCGGCCTGGTCCGAATTGGGTGACCACGAGTTGATTCTCGAGGGCTGGGTGGATTTCGACTTCGAGTGCGCCATTACCGTGGTGCGCAACGCCGCTGGCGAGATGCGATGCTACCCGCTCTCGCGCACCGTGCATTCCGACGGCATGCTGCGGCTGGCGGCCGCCCCCGCGCACGTCGATCCCGGTGTGCGTGAGCGTGCCGAGGCCTGCGGTCGGCTGCTCGCCGAGCACCTGGGATACGTGGGTTGTCTGACCCTGGAGCTGTTCGTCGCGGGCGATCGCATCCTGGGCAACGAGTATGCGCCGCGCGTGCACAATTCCGCGCACTGGACTATCGAAGGCGCCATCTGCTCGCAGTTCGAGAATCATATCCGTGCCGTCTGCGACATGCCGCTGGGCAGCACGGCGCTGCGCGCGCCGGCACTGATGTTCAACTGGATCGGCGCGATGCCGTCGGCGGAAAAGCTGCTGACGGTGCCCGACCTGCACTGGCACGATTACGGCAAGGAGGCCCGGCCCGGTCGCAAGGTAGGGCACGCCACGCTGTTGGCCGAGACCTGGCCGGCGCTGGTGCCCGTGGCGCTGGACATGCAGCGGTCATTGCCTGCGCCGCTCGACCGGCTGCTCGGCGAATTGGTTCAGATCTGATCGGGTTTCAGGTTTCGGCCTGCTTCGATCGCCATTCGGCAATCGTGCGGCCCGGAACCGGGAAATAACCGTTGGTGACGGCCGGTTCCCCGGCGGCAGGGTCGGCTTCGAGATGAATGTGCCAGTCGTCGGCACGGACCTCCAGAATATCGTCGACGTCGTACAGATCGTCGCGGTGGACGGAATCGCGGCCCACCAGCAGTTCTTTCCGGGCGCGCTTTTTGACCTCGGAGACCGATTGCCCCGCATACAGCGCGTAGGCATGACGCTCCCACAGTTCGCCCGGCGCATACCCGCCAATATTGACGAAGTACAGCCGTATGCCATTGTCCGCCGGCTTGTCCGACAAGAACACGCGGTAGCCCGGAACCTGCTCGACCCGCGTCCAGGCGTCGACGTGCAGGCCCTCCGGGTTGCCGAACCACTGATCGAGCAATTGCTCGTGCGTTGACTCGAGATCGCGGCCGACGGCGAATGCGATGTCGTGCAGTTCCACCTTGGAGCCGGGAGCACGCCCACCGAGGCAGACGACATACAGCGCCGGGGTGTTGCCCTTTTCAGTGGCCATTGGGGTTCGACGGGGTGATGAAGGATTCGGCCTGTGCCGTTGGGAACAACACCAGGTGGCGAGCGTCCAGCGTGACGCCGATGGTTTCGTCCACGGCGTAGTCGTCGTGACTGGGAAACAGCGCGGCGATCTCCTCGCCGGTGTCCAGCACCAGGCGATACAGGATCTGGGCGCCCTGGAACTGGCGCGCCATGACCCGGGCGCGGGGGCCGTTGGCGTCGGGCCGGATATCGTCGGGGCGGATCAGCAGCGCCAGCTCATCGCCCTCGGGACGGTCGGACGGTATCGGTGAGCGTCCGAGGCCGTGAACCAGTACCTCTTCCTCCACGCGCGCTTTCAGGTAGCTGCCGCGGCCGGTGAATGCGGCCACGTAGTGGCTCGCAGGGCGGTGATAGAGCTGGTAGGGCGAGTCCCACTGCAGCATGCGGCCGTCCTTGAGCAGGCCCACCTTGTCGGCCAGCGCAAAGGCTTCCTGCTGGTCATGCGTGACCATCAGGGTGGCCGTTCCGCGGGCCTTGAGAATGTTACGGACCTCCTCGCCCATGTGGCGCCGCAGCCGGGCGTCGAGGTTGGAGAACGGTTCGTCCATCAGCAAAACGGCCGGCTCCGGCGCCAGTGCCCGCGCCAGGGCGACGCGCTGCTGCTGGCCACCGGACAGTTCGTGCGGGTAGCGGTGGGCGTAGCCGTCGAGGCCGGTCAGAGCCAGCAGTTCGTCGATGCGCCCGGCTCGTTCTGTGCGCGACAGACGACGGAGGCCGAAGCCGACGTTGCCTGCAACGTCCAGGTGCGGAAAAAGCGCGTGATCCTGGAAGACCATGCCGACGCTGCGCTTCTCCGGCGCGAGCCGGAAGTCCGGCGTCGAGGCGACTTTCCCGCCGATGCGAATTTCGCCGGCTTGCAGCGGTTCGAAACCCGCTATGGCCCGCAATGCAGTGGTCTTGCCGCAGCCCGAGGCCCCGAGCAGGCAGCCGATCTCACCCTCGTCGAGTTCGAAGCTCAGGCCGCGAATGACGTTGCCCTCGCTGTAGCCGAGCCAGATGTCGTCGACTTCGAGAATCATGGGCAGTAGCGCTCGCGGATGCAGTGGACCACGACTTCCGCGATGCGGTCGATTTCTTTGTCGCTGACGATCAACGGCGGCAGAAGGCGGACGGTACGGCCGCGGGTGACATTGATGATCACGCCGGCGGCGAGCGCGTCGGCCTTGAGTTCAGCGCAGTCTCGGTCAAGCTCGATGCCCACCATCAGCCCGCGGCCGCGGATATCCCGGATTGGCGCGAGACCTTCGAGATGCTGGCGCAGGGTGTCGACAAGGCGGCGTCCCGCGCGCTCGGCACGCTCACCGATGGATTCCTCGCGCATGACATCGATGACCGTCAGCGCGGCTCGGCAGGCCAGCGGATTGCCGCCGAATGTCGTGCCGTGGCTGCCGGGCTTCATCAGCGCGGCGACCTCTTCACGCGCCAGGCATGCCGCGACCGGCACGCCGTTGCCGAGCGCCTTGGCGACGGTGACGACATCGGGTTGTAATGCGTCGTGGTGTTGATAAGCGAACCAGCGGCCGGTCCGGTTCATGCCGCTCTGGATTTCGTCGAGCATCAGGAGGGCGTCGTGCTTGTCACACAGGCGGCGCAGGCTCGGCAGATAATCCTCGAGCGGTACGTGCACGCCGCCTTCGCCCTGGATGGACTCGACCAGCACGGCGACAATGTTCGGGTTTTCCGCGAAGGCACGTTCAGCGGCCCCGGTGTCGCCGAAGGGCACGCGCACGAAGCCGTCGACCAAGGGCCCGTAGCCGGCCTGGATGGCCGCGTTGCCCGAGGCGCTGATGCCCGCGAGGGTACGGCCGTGAAAGCTGTGTTCGGCGACCAGAACTGCCGGAGTGTCGATTCCCTTGCCGTGGGCGTGAAGGCGCGAGAGCTTGAGGGCGCATTCGATCGCCTCGGCGCCGGAATTGGCGATAAACGCTCGGTCCAGCCCGCTGATGTCGGCCAGGGCGTCGCCGAGTTGTTCCTGCAACGGCAACTCGACAATGTTGGCGGTGTGGATGAGCTTGTGCGCCTGCTCGGCGATCGCCCGGGCCAGCTTCGGGTGAGCATGCCCCAGGCTGCACACGCCGATGCCGGAAATGGCGTCGAGGTAGCGCTGGCCCTTCTCGTCGATCAGCCAGGCGCCTTCACCGCGGACGATGCGCACCGGCATGCGCGCATAGGTATCGAACAGATGCGTCATCAAATCCGTCGAGGATCGAAAGATGCGGTCATTCTACCGCTGACCGGCGGCGTGAGCACGCCGCCGGTCGACGGATAGGCTTTCAATGGTCAGTCGCGCAGGCGTGAGGCGACGAAATCCCAATCGACAATTTCCAGGAAGGCTTCGACGTACTTGGGCCGTGCGTTGCGATAATCGATGTAGTAGGCGTGCTCCCACACGTCACAACCCAGCAGGGCGGTATTGTCGCTCAGCAGCGGATTCTCCGCGTTCGGCGTGGAGGTGATGTCCAGCTTGCCGTCCGGCGTCTGGACCAGCCAGCCCCAGCCGGAGCCGAAGCGTTTGACGCAGGCCTGCGTGAATGCATCGACGAAGCGGTTGTAGTCGCCGAAGTCGCGCTGGATCAGCTCGCCCAGCTTGCCTTCCGGTTCCTTGCCGCCGTTGGGCGTCATGCAGCGCCAGTAGAGGTTGTGGTTCCAGATCTGGCCGGCGTTGTTGAACATGGGGCCGGAGGACTTGCGCACGATGTCCTCGAGCTGCATGTCGGCGAACTCGGTGCCGTCGATCATGTCGTTGAGCGTGTTGACGTAGGTCTGGTGGTGCTTGCCGTAGTGATATTCCAGCGTCTCGGCCGAAATGTTCGGGGCCAGCGCGTCCATCGAGTAGGGCAGGTCGGGAAGCTCAAAAGCCATGGTGCGATCCTCCGTTGCGTGCGAATGAAGCAAACTCTTTCATGAAACTACATTGGAATGATAAACCCTTCCTTTCAAGGGCGTGAAAATTTGGTGCCGGAGCGTTAGCCGTTGTCTTCTTCCATTTCCTCGAGGTGACGCCAGCGGTTGACGATGTTGCAGAAAAGCGCTGCGGTGCGCTCGGTATCGTAGGCGGCCGAGTGTGCGCGACTTTTGTCCCAGTCCAGGCCGGCGGCCGCAACCGCCCGCGCCAGCACCGTCTGGCCATAGGCCAGGCCGCCAAGCGTGGCGGTGTCGAAGCAGCTGAACGGGTGGAAGGGGTTGCGCTTGTAGCCGGTGCGTTCGATCGCGGCATTGAGAAAGCCCAGGTCGAAATGCGCGTTGTGGCCGACCAGCACGGCCCGTTTGCAGCCGGTCTCGCGCAGGCTGTGGCGAACGGGAAGGAACAGGTGCTTGAGCGCGTCGCGTTCACTGACGGCCGGCCGGAGCGGATGATCGGGACGGATGCCGTTGAACTCCAGCGCGGCTTCCTCGATGTTGGCGCCCTCGAAGGGCTTGATATGCTGCATCATGACCTCGCCGGGCGAAAGCCAGCCGTCGTCGTCCATTTCGATGATGCAGATCGCGAGTTCGAGAAGGGCATCGGTACGCGAGTTGAAGCCGCCGGTTTCGACGTCGACGACCACGGGCTGGAAACCGCGAAAGCGGTTGACGATTGAAGGCATGAAGAATGAACGCAGGCAAAAGAGTCAGGATAATGCACCGTCTTCCGTTTGACCATAGACGGATCAGGACGTGGGCCATCCTCCTCGCCCTGGCACTCCTGCCGGCAGCGGCGCCGGCCCAGGTATTCTGGTCGGTGACCGACGACAACGGACGGCAGAACTGGCTGCTGGGGACGATGCATAGCGAGGATCCCCGGCTGCTCGAATGGCCGGAGCCGCTCGTTGATGCAATGGGGGACGCGGAGCGAATCGCGCTCGAGCTCGTGCCCGACAGCAGAATGCTCGAGCGCCTGCAGCGGGCCATGGCCTCCGAGCAGCCCCTGGACGAAGTGCTCGACGCCGAACTTCACGGGAAAGTCGTGGACATCCTGACCGACAAGTACGGTATGACCCGTTCGGCCGTCAACCGGCTCAGGCCCTGGGCCGTGGCGCTGACCCTGGCAACACCGCCGCCCGAGACGGGGATGTACATGGACCTGATGATCTCCTATCGTGCCCAGGGTGCCGGGCTCGACGTGGTGCCCCTGGAAACTGTCGACGAGCAGATCGATTTTCTCGCTGGCCTCTCGATGGAAGATCAGCTCAGCCTGATCCGCGAGACCGTTGATGACCACGGCGCACACGAGGCCGTTTTCGAGCAACTGGTATCGGCCTATCTCGACGGCGATCTCCAGCGGCTCGACCGCCTGGCCGAAAAGCAGATGGCGGGGCTGGACGAGCGCATCGTGCGTTACTTCGACGAGCGGGGCCTGGCAGCACGCAATCGGCGAATGCTCGAGCGGGCCGACCCCTGGCTGGAAGTCGGCGGGCTGATCATCGCCGTGGGTGCGCTGCACCTGCAAGGCGACGATGGGTTGGTCGAATTACTCAGGGAGCGTGGCTGGCAGGTCGAAGCGATCTATTGACTGGCGCTGGAACGCGAACCGAGTATGACTTCGCGCTCGCGCAACCGATCGAGCATGGAGCGGCCGGACTGCACGATTGCCTGCGGGTCGGGTGCCCGCATTTCACCGGCGATTTTCTCCAGGGCCGCCTGTCCCGACAGCTCGGGCTCCTGGTCGATGATTTCCAATAAGCGGGCAGTCACTGCGTTGAGCTTCATGAAACCAGTGCGATCGTTTCGCCGGCGCCAGGCCGCCAGGATCAGCGGCTGCTCGAGCGGCTGGCGGGGCTGGTTGTCCGGTGAGATTTCGTGCACCGGCCACTGGTACTGTGCCAGCCGCAGTGTCGGGTTGAGCTCAATGGGTGCTGGCAGCAGATCGCCTTCGGGGTCGCAGCTGACCCTGGTGGGATCGGCTTCGGCCAGTCGTACACAGGTCTCCAGGAATTCCCAGTGCGCCAGTTCCAGCGCGAATGGCGGCAGCCCATCGGGTTTGTCTTCCTCGAGAAAGCGCACGAACTCCCGGCCGATTTCGGTAAACATCGGCGTGGTCGAGCGGTGCTCGACCAGAAACTCCCGGATCAGGGACTGCCAGCGCTCGCGCTCGACAATCCTGTGGAGTACCGGGAAGTTCTTCGAGAACAGGTTGCTCAGGTTGCCGAAAAAAAGCCGTCGGTAGATTGCCAGGCGGCGATCCTCCGGGCCGTCCGGAGCCTGTATATGCTCGGGATCACGAATATGCCCTGCGAACTGTCGCTGCAGGGCGAGCAGACTTTCAGGAGGCGAATTGCTGTTGTTGTGCGGGGGCATGTTCGTGCTGCAAGTTGCGAATATGGGAAACCTCGGCGAGTAGTTCTTCGGCCGGGGGGAAATTGAAGTCACGCTCGAGCAAGGTCGGAACCGCGCCGAGCCGCTGGTAGGCCTCTGCAAGCAACTGCCAGACCGGGTCGATGACCGGGGCGCCGTGCGTGTCGACGATCAGGTCCTCGGCCTCATTGTGATGGCCGGCCACATGGATGTAGGCGATTCGGTCGGCGGGCAGCCCGGCCAGGAACTCATGCGGATCGTAACGGTGATTGACGCTGTTGACGTAGATGTTGTTGACGTCGAGAAGCAGCAGGCAATCGGCCTTCTCGAGCACGGCGTTGATGAATTCCAGCTCGCTCATCCGGGCGCCAACCGTTGCATAGTAGGAAATATTCTCCACCGCAATGCGCCGGCCGACGATGTCCTGGGTTTCACGAATTCGCGAAGCAACCCAGTCGACGGCTTCTTCCGTAAAGGGAATGGGCATCAGGTCGTAAAGATGGCCGTGCTCGGAACAGTAACTCAGGTGTTCGGAATAGCCCTTGATGTCGTGCTGGTCAAGGAAGCGGCGGACCCGCTCCAGGAAGCCGCGGTCCAGCGGTTCGGGCGCGCCAAGGGAGAGCGATAGCCCGTGACACACGAAAGGGAAGCGCTCGGTGTACTCGGCGAAGCGGCGGCCGAGGCGGCCGCCGACGCCGATCCAGTTTTCGGGAGCGACCTCCATGAAGCCGACCTCTGAGAGATCGGCCTGAAGGAGGGGTTCAAGCAGGCCGCGTCTGAGACCCAGCCCCGCTCCGTTCAGATTGAAAGTGGATGCGCTCGACATACTAAATCAAGGATCAAACGGTGCCGCAGGTTCCTTCACCGCAGCTGCCTTCTTCATCCTTGTCGTCGCCGGAGTCTTCACCACAGGAACCTTCACCGCAGCTGCCTTCTTCGTCCTTGTCTTCGCCGCAGGAACCTTCACCACAGCTGCCTTCCTTGTCCTTGTCTTCGCCGCAGCTTCCTTCACCACACTTGCCTTCCTTGTGGTCGTCGGCGGAGACCTGGAAACCGGCCGGAAGGTCTTCGGCCTGGAACGGGTTGGTGCCGGCATCCTGCGATGCCATCGCGCTCAGGGAAAACGAGGCGGCGGCAACGGTGCTGATGGCGGTTAGCAGATACTTTTTATCACTCATGACTGATCCTCCAGGGTTTGGAATAAGGGCAAACATCAGAACTTGATGTTCGTCAATACTCTAGCACTGGTACGTTAAATATGCGCTACGGGGATTTACGTAGCGTGATGGGCTCGCCGTGAAGGCCTGCTTCAGGCGCTTTCGGGCCGTGTGGCGTCGAAATGGCGCTGTTTCTGGCGCCAGCGGCACAGGTCATAGACCGGGCATTGCCCGCACAGCGGTTTTCGCGCCTTGCAGGTGTAGCGCCCGTGCAGGATCAGCCAGTGGTGGGCGTCCCTGAGATAGGCTTCGGGTACGCGTTTCAGCAGTGCCTTCTCGACCGCCAGCGGCGTCTTGCCGGGCGCGAGGCCGGTGCGGTTGGAAACGCGGAAGATGTGGGTATCCACGGCCATGGTGGGTTGGCCGAAGGCGGTGTTGAGAACGACATTGGCCGTCTTGCGACCCACGCCGGCCAGGGCCTCCAGTTCGGCTCTGTTGTCCGGAACCACGCCGCCGTGTTTGTCGACCAGGTCGCGGCAGGTCCGGATGATGTTCTTCGCCTTGGAATTGAACAGGCCGATGGTCCTGATGTAGTCCTTCAGCCCCTCTTCACCGAGCGCCAGAATGCGCTCGGGCGTATTGGCCACTGGGAACAGCCGGCGCGTGGCCTTGTTGACGCCCACGTCGGTGGCCTGGGCCGAGAGAATGACCGCCACCAGCAACTCGAAGGGTGTGTCGTACTCGAGCTCGGTGGTGGGGTGGGGGTCGAGTTCACGGAGTCGGCGGAAGAATTCTTCGCGGTCGGCCTTGTTCATGGGGCGGTGGGTGCGGCGGATGATGGGGAAGGGCGCGATTCTACGCCAGCCTGCCGCGGCCGGTTCACCAGGTATTGCCGCAGTGCGACCAGCAGCCCCAGGCCGATGAAGGCGCCCGGCGGCAGAACGGCCAGCAGCAGGCCCTGGTCGAAAGGCAGCATTGGAATCGTCCAGCCGGCCGCCGCCTCGCCGAAGAGCATGTCGGCGCCGGCCAGCAGGGTGCCCTGACCGACGATTTCACGGCCAGCACCAAGCACGATCAGCACGGCGGCGAAGCCGGCGCCCTGGGCCAGTGCATCGACCAGGCTGGCGCCCACCGGCTGTTTCGAGGCGAAAGCCTCGGCGCGGGCCAGGATGGTGCAGTTGGTCACGATCAGCGGCACGAAAATGCCAAGGGTGCGGCTGAGCTCGTGCAGCCAGGCCTGCATCGACAGATCGATGGCGGTCACTGTCGAGGCGATGATCAGCACGAAGGCGGGGATGCGCAGCTCGGGCTGCCAGGTCGAGCGCAGCGTGGAGACCAGGCCACTTGAAACCACCAGAACCAGCAGCGTTGCCAGGCCCAGCGCCAGGCCGTTGACGGCCGTGTTGGAGACCGCCAGCAGCGGGCACAGCCCCAGCAACTGCACCAGGCCCGGGTTGTTGTCCCAGAGCCCGTTGCGCCAGATGCGTTTTGATTCAGCTTTTGTCATTTGTCATTTTGAAAAAACATGGAACCACGGAACGCACGGAAATCGCACCAGCTTAAATTTTAGTCCGTGTCTTCCTTGTTTTCCGCGGTTTCAAACAGATTCCTCTTGCTGGATTCGAACGCCCGCAGAACGCGCTTGACCGCGTCGATGACGGCCGCCGAGGTGATTGTCGCGCTGGTGACCGTATCGAAGGCGCCGTCCCTGCGATCCGGAGCCCAGTCTTTCGCGGGTGGATTCTCCAGTGACGTGTCCTCGAACTGCTCGACCCAGTCGCTCTTGCCGCGCTCGATCTTGTCGCCCAGGCCGGGTGTTTCTCGATGCTCGAGTATGCGCACACCCAGCACCGTGCCCTCGATATCAGCGGCGACGAGCAGGCGGATATCGCCGCTGTAACCGGCCGGTGTGACCACGTCCATCACCGCCGCGACCGGCTGGCTGCGCAGCCGGGCTCGGTAGATCGTGACCGGGTCGGCCAGTTCGGGTACGGAAAGGCTCGTCGTGTCCTCGAGCAGATCATTGTCGTACTCGATCCCGCTCAACATTGCCGAAACCGCCGAGAGCGCGCGTTGCTTGCGTTCGTCAGCGATCCGTTCACGCGTAAGCTGGTCGAGCCCGGCGAGCAGTATTGCGGCCGCCAGACCGAGGCCGGCCAGGATGAGTGCGGGGCGCATGGTGCTAGTGTCCATAAGTCCTCGGCCGGGTCAGGCGGTCAACCAGCGGCGCGGCCATGTTCATCAGCAGTATGGCGAAGGCCACGCCGTCGGGGTAGCCGCCGAATCGGCGGATGGCCAGGGTGAGAATGGCCACGCCGGCGCCGAACATCAGCTTGCCGCGAATCGTGCTGCAGCCGCTGACGGGATCGGTGGCGATGAAGAAGGCGGCCAGCACGAGGGCGCCCGAGAAGATGTGCTGCAGCGGCGAGGGGTTCGTGTCGGGACCGAGCAGCCAAAGGGGCGCGGACACCATGATGGTGGTTGCGAGGACCGCCACGGGAACATGCCAGGAAATGACGCGCTTCCACAGCAGGTACAGGCCGCCAAGCGCGTAGAAATTGGCGATCCACTCCCAGCCCCGGCCGCCGAAGTCGCCGAAGATCGGAGCGTTGCGGATTTCAGCGACCAGCAGGTTCTCGCGCACCCCGGTTCGGAGTTGATCCAGCGGCGTGGCGCCGGTGACGGCGTCCCAATCCGTTTCGGCGGGCAGTCTGCCCGTAAAAATGGCTTGCGCAGTCTCGATCAGGCCCGGCAGGCCCGGCGAGAGGGAGCGGGGCAGTAGCCATTGGCTGAGCTCGAGCGGAAAGGCGATGATCACTGCGGCGAAGCCGACCATGGCCGGGTTGAAGAGGTTATAGCCGAGCCCGCCGTAGAGATGCTTGGCGACAACGATCGCGAACAGCATGCCGATGGCGGCGATCCACCACGGCGCCAGCGGCGGCATGCACAGCGCGAACAGCACACCGGTCACTACCGCACTGTAGTCGCACAGGAACAGCCCGACCGGGCGGTCGCGAAGCTTGAGCATGACCGCTTCGAAGGCCACGGCAAAACCGACGGCCAGAGCAATCTGGTACAGGATGCCGTAACCGAAGAACCACACGTGCGCGGTAACCGCCGGCACCAGCGCATAGAGTACCTGCCGCATGATCCCGCCTACGCTGGCGGCGGGCGGCTGATGAGGCGCACCGGCGAGCTCGAACTTCATCGTTGTTCTTGTCTGGAAAAATCGTCCACAGATGAACACAGATGAACACAGATAAAAGAACCTGTTTGATTGCGTTCAGGTGCTGCCGCGATGCTGGAGTCAATCTGACATAAGCAGGGGATGACAGAAGACCCAGTCAATAATCTGTGTTTATCTGTGTTCATCTGTGGACAAAGGTTTTCATGACTTTTTGTTGCGCTTCGCACGTTCGATGGCCGCCTGGATTTCGTCCTGGGCGTCCGTTTCCGAACGCTTGAGCTTCTCTTCGCGTTCACGGCGCTTCGCCTGGCGTGCTTCCTTTTCTCGCAGCAGTCGTTCCTCGCGCGCCTCGTAGCGTCGTTTTGCCAGTGCCGCCTGGCGCCGGTCGAGGCGGCGTCGCGTCAGTTCGTCCTTGCCGTGCCTGTAGTAGTCCACCAGCGGGATGTGACTTGGGCATACGGCGGCGCAGCAACCGCATTCGATGCAGTCGGGCAGGTCGTAGTCGGCCGCATCGTCGTAGTTTTCGGCCTCGATCAGCCTGAAAAGGGTCTGCGGCAGCAACCGGGCCGGGCAGACGCGTACGCATTCGCCACAGTTGATGCACGGCAGGGTTGGCTGCGTCGGTGCGGTTTCCTCGCGGGTCAGGGCGAGGATGCAGTTGCTGCCCTTGGTGACCGGGACATCGTCGTCGGCCAGGGCCGTGCCCGACATCGGGCCGCCGAGCACCAGCCGGGTGACATCGCCGTGGTAGCCGCCCGCGGCTTCGACCAGATGGCTGAAGGGCGTCCCGATCAGAGCGAGCAGGTTGCGCGGCTCGGCGATACCGGGCCCGGTGACGGTGACGATGCGCTCGACCAGCGGCTTCCCCTCGACAACAGCTTCGCATGCTGCTGCCGCGGTGCCGACGTTGTGAACAATGACGCCCAGATCCTGGGGCAGGCCGTCATGGGGCACTTCGCGGCCGGTCAGGGCCTGGATGATCTGGCGCTCCCCCCCTTCGGGATAGACGGTAAAGACCTTGCGAATGCGCACCTTCTTTTCGGCATCGAGCTCACGACGGGCGTCGCGCAGCTTCTCTTCGACCGCGCCCATGCGGTCTTCGATGGCGACGACGACCCTTTCGGCGCCGGCTGCGCGCGCCAGGATCAGGCCGCCTTCGATCACTTCCCGGGCGCGCTCGCGCATGAGCATTTCGTCGCAGGCAATCCAGGGCTCGCACTCGGCGCCGTTGAGAATGACGCTGTGGATATCGGGCCAGTCGCCGCGGAGCTTGGCGGCGGTGGGAAACATGGCGCCGCCGAGTCCGGCCAGGCCCGCTCGATGCAGGTGGTCGACGATGGCCGTCCCGGATGCATTGCGCCAGTCCGGAAGGGGGTTGCAGTCGATCCACTCGTCCCGGCCGTCGGGTACGAGCACGATGGCCTGTTGGGTGCCTGCCGGCGGGAAAGCGGCCGGGTGGTCGGCGACGGCCTCGATGGTGCCGGAGGTCGGCGCATGCTCGGGCACGATGAAATCGTCACCCGCCGCGGTCAACGGCTGGCCCTTGGCCACCCGTTCGCCGGGCTCGACCAGCAGTCGGCCTGACTCACCCTGGTGCTGCACGACCTGGATGAACAGCCTTCCTGGCATGGGCGGTCGTTCAACCGGTCGCTGGCAGGCAATCGCCTTGTGATGCGCCAGCTTCAGCCCGCCGGGAAAGCCATGGATCCGGTCGCCGGGAAGCAGGTCATCCATGCGCCGCCTCCCGGATCCGGATCGGGATCGGTTCCGGCCGCGGCCAGCGCCACGGCCGGGGCTCCTCGAATATGTCAATGCAGTCGACCGGGCAGGGCTCGATGCAAAGTTCACATCCGGTGCATTCGGCTTCGATAACGGTGTGCATTTGCCGTTGTGCGCCCAGAATGGCATCGACCGGGCAGGCCTGGATGCAAAGCGTGCAGCCGATGCAGCGGTCTTCGTCGATAACGGCGACCATCGGCGGTTTGTGCTCGCCGCAGGTCTCGTCGAGCGGTTTCGGCTCGACGTCGAGCAGCTCGGCCAGTTTCCTGACGCCTTCCTCGCCGCCGGGCGGGCACTGGTTGATGTCGGCTTCGCCGTCGGCGATGGCCTGCGCGTAGGGTCGGCAGCCCGGGTAGCCGCACTGTGCGCACTGGGTCTGGGGCAGGCGCTCGTTGATCTGCTCGACCAGGCTGTCCTCGTCGGGTGCCAGCCGGTGACTGATCCACAGCAGGGCGGCCCCGATGACGAGCACCATGGCCGTCAGTGTCAGGATGGCAGTGACCATGCCGTCATGATAGTGCGATTGAATCGGTTGCGTGGCCGTTGATATGAAGCAAATGCAACGTCGCTAATATGGGGCACAATAACAACCGTCATCTGAATCATGAGGACACACAATGAACGAGACGAACAGGACGACCCTGCCCATCATGCAACTGGCCAGGGACAACGACGAGTTCCGCAAGGTGATCTGGACCGGCGATAACAGCCAGCTGGTGCTGATGGCCATCCCCGAAGGCGACGAGATCGGCGGCGAGGTGCACGAAGGTCACGATCAGTTGCTGTGGTTTGTCGACGGCGAAGGCGTGGCCAAGATCGGCGATCGAGAAGAGAAGGTGCACGCCGGCGATGTCAGCATCGTGCCGTCGGGAACCTGGCACAACTTCAAAAACACGGGTTCGGGCATGCTGAAGCTCTATACCACCTACTCCCCGCCGGAACACGAACCCGGCACTGAGCATGAAACCAAGGAACAAGCTTCCTGAGGAGCCCCTGTAAAACTACTGCGCGTGCGCCTGACGGCGTCCGGCAGCGTAGGCAGCGAGCCTTGGCGGCTTTCCGCAGGAAAGGAGCCTAGGCGCAGCGCCGTGAAACGCGTGCTCGGAATCCTCATGTATTCCCACATACACTGCGGTTCCTGCGCTCCGGCGGCCACCGTCAGCCACCCGCTCGCTACGTTTTTCAGGGGCTCCTTAATCGCCAATCGTGGGCCACTGGCTGGCATCGACCGTGCGCCGGTAGGCGTGCCAGGTTGCATGGCCGATCAGGGGCAGCAGCACGATGAAGGCAAGCCAGGCTGTGGCCGCACCCACCACCACGCAACCCACGATGATGGCGGCCCACACCGCCATCGCCCCCTTGTTTCTCAATACGGCGTTGATCGAAGTGACAACGGCGGTGACCGTGTCGGTGCGGCGATCCATCAGCATCGGCAGCGAAAACGCACTGGCGGCGAAGACGATCGCGCTGAATACCGCCCCCACCGCCGTACCCACGGCCAGGAAGGGCAGCAGCTCCGACCAGCCGGGGTTCTCGGTGGGTGGGAAGAAGACGTGCACCATGGTCGCGGCCCGGGCCCAGACCAGGAACACGACGGTCAGGATGACGGCAAAGACGAGCGCGTTGCCGACCGCGCGCGCGGCATCGCCCAGGCTTCGTCCCAGGCTGACCCGCCGTCCCTCTTCCAGCCGGCGACTGATCGAGTAAAGCGTGAGCGCCAGCCAGGGGCCGACAAAGACGAACCCGGAAACCAGCCCCAGGTAGAGGCCGATATTGCCGAAAAACCAGGTGGCCGCGGTGATGAAATAACTCAGCGCCAGCATGATGGCGCCGTAGCACATGCTTTGCCGGGGCGCTGCCTTCAGGTCGGCCCAGCCGAGCCTCAGCCACCCGAACGGTTCGGTCGTGGACAGGCTTCGGCAAGGGGCGGCAAACGGCAGCTCATCGGTACTGCCGGCCGGGTCGTTCCGGTCGGACATCAGTCGCTGCGGCCTGCCAGGTTTTGTTCGATGCGCTTGAGGCTGTCGCGGATCTCGCCGAGCACTTCCAGGGATCCGGCTGTTGCCTCTTCGGATGTTTCGGCTTGCGGCTGCGCTGGTTTGTCATCCTCGTCCTGCCAGTCGCTGACGCGGTCGCGCTGGTCGAGAACGGCGTCGCGAAAGTCGTCCACACCGTCGATGCCGGTAATGGTGACCAGCGCACCTTCCGAGGACTGTCCGGCGGTTTCGACCTTCATGCCCTTGATGTTGAAAAGACGCATGATCGGCCCCTGGTTGAGCGCCAGGTCGGTGATCTTCTCAAGGGGCACGCTTTTCTCCTCCACGTTCCAGATACCGCGGCGGACCTTGAGATCGCGCCGGGTCAGGACGATCTCGAGCCGGGCGTAATAGCGCTTGGTGAAGAAGTAAACGATCGGCAGGATCAGGGGCATGAGCGGGATCGTGACCACCATACAGGTCATCAGGATGGCCGTTGCCCACATCTGGTAGCGAATGACCTCCGGCTTGATGCTGGCTTCGCGCAGCACCGGGCTGCGGTCTTTCATGATCGAGTTCCCTCGGTTGGAAAGCGGCCCGGCGATGAGGCCGGGCCGCCGCAGGATTTTAGCCGTTGTCGGGCACGATGCGCAGCACCTGGCCGTCGGATTCGTCGGTAACCAGATAGATGGCGCCGTCCGGGCCGGTCGTTACGTCGCGTACGCGGCTGCCGATTTCCAGCCACTCCTCGCCGACCACACGGTTGTCGTCCAGAACCAGGCGCGAGACCCGTTGTTCGCGCAGGCCGCCGACGAACAGGTCGCCCTGCCAGGCCGGAAAGGCTTCGCCAGTGTAGAAGTCCATGCCGGAAGGTGCGATGACCGGATCCCAGAAATACACCGGCTGCTCCATGCCTTCGGCTTCGGTGCGGCCCTCGTAGACGTCGCCCCCGCGGTACTCGACGCCGTAGGAGATGGTCGGCCAGCCATAGTTCTTCCCGGCTTCCGGGCGGTTGAGTTCGTCGCCGCCGCGCGGGCCGTGCTCGATGGTCCAGAGCTTGCCTCCGGCGTCTTTGGCTGCGGCCTGGATATTGCGGTGGCCGTACGAGAAGATTTCCGGGGCATTTTCCGCGTGATCCACAAAGGGGTTGTCTTCCGGCACGGAGCCGTCGAAATTCAGCCGCACGACGGTGCCGATGTGATTGGTCGGGTCCTGGGCGTTTTTCCGCACGGGATGGCCCTGGCGGTCACCCATGGTGAGCCAGAGCGTATCTTCGTCTTCAAACACGATGCGCGAGCCGTAATGGCCGGTCGATTCCACGGCCGGCTGCTGGCTGAAGATGACCTCGACGTCTTCGAGGCCGGAGTGATCTTCGCTCAGGCGTGCGCGGGCCAGCGCAGTATTGTTGGTGCCGTCTTCATGCGGCTCGGAAAAGCTCAGGAAGATCGTGCGGCTCGACTCGAAATCGGGCGCGATCGCCACGTCCAGCAGGCCGCCCTGGCTGCGGTTGTCCACCTCGGGTACGCCGGCGAGAGGCTCGGAGACGCTTCCGTCGGCGCTCACGTGACGCAGATGGCCCGGCCGTTCGGTGACCAGCATCGAGCCGTCGGGCAGAAACTCGATGGCCCAGGGGTGTTCGAGCCCCTCCGCCACGGTCTCCAGCGCCCAGTCTTCGCTCTCGTCAGGAATCGGTGCGCGCGTCTGGCCCGCGAAAGCCGGCTCCAGGTGCGGTGCCTCGCGGTCGCGTGTTTCCGCCGTTTCTGTCGTTTCTGAGGAGGCGGTGTTTTCCTCTTCGGGTTCGGTTGTGTCTGCCTGAGCATTTTCCGATGTGCTCTCTGTGGCGGTCGTGGTGTCGGTATCGGCCGACGTCGTCTCTTGATCGGTGCTGGTCGCCGTTTCGGAATTGCAGGCGGCCAGCAGGAAAATGCTGATCGATAACAGGATGGTTCTCATGGTGGTACTCCTCGCGTGAAGCGAAACCGGATAGACCCCTATCTTAGCAGTGCCTGTTTCAGAGAGCCTTCAGAAGAGCCTCATAACTTTGCAAACCCGGCAAAGCCCATGAAGGCCAGCGCCATCAGGCCGGCGGTGATCAGGCCGATGGGGGCGCCGCGAAAGCTTTCCGGTACGTCGGCCATGGCGATACGCTCGCGAGCGGCAGCCAGCGTGACCAGCACCATGCCAAAGCCCAGGGCGGCGCCGAAACCGTAAAAAGCCGACTCAAGCAAACTGTTCTGTTCGCGTACGTTGAGCAGCGCCACGCCGAGCACGGCGCAGTTGGAAGTGATCAGGGGCAGATAGATTCCCAGTACCCGATGCAGCAGCGGCGCGGCGTGGCGCATGTAGAGTTCGGTCAGCTGCACCAGCGCCGCGATCACCAGGATGAAGGCGATGATGCGCAGGTACGCCAGGTCCAGCGGTACGAGCAGCCATTCGGTCACCATGTAGCTGGCCACCGAGGCCAGGGTGAGCACGAAGGCGGTGGCCACCGACATGCCGAAGGCCGAAGAGACGCTGTTCGACACGCCCATGAAGGGGCACAGGCCAAGGAACTGGACCAGAACGAAGTTGTTGACCAGCGCGGCCGATATGACGATCAGCACCAGGTCCATGCGCTTCAGCTGTCAGCGGGGTTGTGTAAAAAACCTTGTAAACGCAAAGACGCGAAGACGCAAAGAAATAAAAAAGCAAAAGCAGATACTGGCTGGCTGCTGCTTTTTTGATCTCTTCGCGTCTTTGCGTCTTTGCGTTGAAAAGATTTTTCTTGCACGGCTTACCTTATTTGATGCGCATACCGGGTTCGGCGCCGCTGTCCGGAGAAAGCAGGTACGGCCGGCCGTCTCCGTCGCTGGCTGCCAACACCATGCCCTCGGAAGTGCCGAAGCGCATCTTGCGCGGTTCGAGGTTGGCCACCACGACCGTCAGGCGGCCGTCGAGTTCGCTCGGCTCGTAGTGGCCGCGGATGCCGGCCAGGACCTGGCGCTGCCCCATTTCGCCCAAGTCGAGCTGCAGGCGCAGTAGCTTGTCGGCGCCTTCGACTTCCTCGGCGCGCTCGATGCGGGCGATACGCAGGTCCACTTTCATGAATTCGTCGAACTGGATCATGTTGTCGTCTACTTTTGTCTGGTCGGATTCCGGTTTCTTGCCGTCTGACTTGGCCAGTGATTCGCGGCTTGCTTCGAGAAGCGCTTCGGTCTGCTTTTCCTCGACCCGCTGAAGCAACGGCTTGAATTTGTTGATCTCGTGATCGAGCAGCGGATCGCCGATCAGGTTGAAATCGTCGAGGCGCGTGTCAAGGAATTCGGCAGCCTTCCCGGCGGTTTGCGGAATGACTGGAGAAAGCCAGGTCATCAGCAGCCGGAACAGGTTGAGCGCCTGGGTGCAGATCGCCACGACCTCTTCTTCGCGACCTTCCTGCTTGGCCAGCTTCCACGGCTCGCGTTCGTTGATATAGACGTTGGCCTCGTCGGCCAGCGCCATGATGCGGCGAATGGCCGAATGGTAGTTGCGCTTCTCGAATTCCTCGGTGATGGCCAGGTGTTCGCCGACGAAGCGCTGGTGCAGTTCGGGGTCGGGCAGCTCGGCCGCCAGCTTGCCGCCGCCGAGCTTGTGGATGAATCCCGCCGAGCGGCTGGCGATGTTGACCAGCTTGCCGACCAGGTCGGAATTGACCCGGTAGCGGAAGTCCTCGAAATTGAGGTCGATGTCGACCAGGCCCGAGCCCAGTTTGGCGGCGAAGTAGTAGCGGAGGTAATCCGGGTGCAGGTGCTCCAGCCAGGTGCGCGCCATGATGAAAGTGCCGCGCGATTTCGACATCTTGGTGCCGTTGACGGTCAGAAAACCGTGGGCATAGACACCGGTGGGGCGCTTCAGTCCGGCGCCTTCGAGCATGGCCGGCCAGAACAGGCAGTGAAAGTAGATGATGTCTTTGCCGATGAAATGGTGCATCTCGGCATTGGAGCCGGGCCGCAGCCAGTCTTCGAAGTCCCAGCCGTGACGTTCGCACAGCTCCATGAAGCTGGCCAGGTAGCCGACCGGCGCGTCCATCCAGACGTAGAAGAACTTGTCCTCGGTATTGGGAATGCGAAAGCCGAAGTAGGGCGAGTCGCGGGTGACGTCCCAGTCGCGCAAGCCGTCGGTGAACCATTCCTCGAGCTTGTTGGCAACCTCCTCCTGCAGGGCGCCGGAGCGGATCCATTGCCTGAGGCTGTCGCTGAAGGCCGAAAGCGTGACGAAATAGTGCTCGGTCTCCTTCATGACCGGCGTGCTGCCGGAAACGACCGAGCGGGGATCGGCCAGTTCGGTCGGTTCGTAGGTCGCACCGCAGGATTCGCAGGAATCACCGTACTGGTCTTCCGCCCCGCATCGCGGGCAGTTGCCCTTGATGAAACGGTCGGGCAGGAACATGTTGCGTTCGGTGTCGAAGTACTGCTCGATCGTTTCAGTCCGTACGGCGTCGCGATCCTTGAGTGCCGACCAGATGCGCTCGACCAGTTTGCGGTTGGTGTCGGTGTGCGTCGAAGAGAAATTATCGAAGGACAGGGCGAAATCCTCGAAGTCCTTCAGATGCTCGGCGTGCATCCGCTCGATCAGCTCGTCGGGGCTGATGCCTTCCTTCTCGGCACGCAGCATGATCGGCGTGCCGTGGGCATCGTCGGCCCAGGCGAAGACGACTTCGTTGCCCATTGCGCGCTGGAACCGGGCCCAGATATCGGTCTGGATGTACTCGAGCATGTGCCCCATGTGAATCGAACCGTTGGCATAGGGCAGGGCGGCGGTGACCAGGAGGCGGCGCGGGGTGGTCATGGTGTCGGGTTTCGGCATGGATTGGAGCGTGCGCAAAATTATCGCATGCACTGGGAAGGTTTGCTTGTTGGCTGGTTGTCTCGTTGGCTGGTTCGGCAAGGAATTGCATTGGAGCGCGGCTTTGCCGCGAAAGGATCGGCGCCAGCATCACAATTGCCGAACCAGCGAACCAGCGAACCAGCGAACCAGCGAACCAGCGAACCAGCCAAACGAGTACAATATCGGTCCAGATTCAGTCAGGGCATTTCGGACATGGATAACGAGGAGTTCAAGTCACTCGTCGCTGCTATCGAGGATCCCAATACCGGCCGGCCGCTGGGCGATTCGGTTCGCGGTGTGGCGGTCAGCGATGGGCGCGCGGCGGTGGATATTCGCCTGGCCTACCCGGCGGCCGGCTGGCGCGACGAGCTTGCCGATGTGGTGACCGAGCGGCTGCGCGACGGCGGCGAGGTCAATGAAGTGACCGTCGATATCGATTGGCAGATTCCCCAGCACGCGGTCCAGGGCGGCCTTGATCCGGTCGAAGGCGTTCGCAACATCATCGCCGTGGCCTCCGGCAAGGGCGGCGTGGGCAAGTCCACGGTGAGCGCGAACCTGGCCCTGGCCCTGGTGGCCGAAGGTGCCCGTGTCGGCGTGCTCGACGCCGACATTTATGGCCCCAGCCAACCACGAATGCTGGGATTGAAAGGCGGTCCGAAAACGACCGAGAGTCGCCGGATACTGCCGATGCAGGCTCATGGCTTACAGGTCATGAGCATCGGTGTGCTGGTCGATACCGACCAGGCGATGATCTGGCGCGGGCCGATGGCCACGCAGGCGCTCCAGCAGATGGTTTCCGAGACCCTCTGGGAGGGGCTCGATTACCTCATCGTCGACCTGCCGCCGGGCACCGGAGATATCCAGCTCACGCTGGCACAGCGGATTCCGGTGGCCGGGGCGGTGACAGTCACGACGCCGCAGGAGGTTGCCGTCGACGACGTGCGCCGGGCCGTGGCCATGTTCAACAAGGTCAAGGTGCCGGTTCTGGGCGTGATTGAGAACATGAGCACGCATATCTGTTCCAACTGCGGCCACGAGGATGCCGTTTTCGGCAGTGGCGGCGGTGAGCGCATCGCCCGCGAGGTTGGTGTGCCCAACCTGGGCCAGTTGCCGCTCATCTCGGAGGTGGGGCGAACGACCGACGAGGGCACGCCCATCGTCGTTTCCCAGCCCGGGCACCCGGCCGCCCTTCGCTTTCGCGAAATCGCGCGCCGCGTCGCCGGCCGCTTGTCCACTCAATCGCGCGAAGCGAAGGTGCGGATGCCGAAGATCAAGATTACGGATTAGGCGTTTCCGGGATCAGAAAAACCGGCTAACCACGGAAAACACGGAATATAAAAACAGGCTTAGTTCGAATTTTTCGATCGAATCTCTTCTTGTTCTTCCGTGAATTCCGTGTCTTCCGTGGTTCCAAAGCTTTTGATGTTTCAGGCTTTGGGCAAGGTGACTCCGCGCTGGCCCATGTACTTGCCAGCCCGGTCGGCGTAGGAGGTCTCGCAGGCCTCGTCGGATTCCAGGAAAAGGAACTGGGCGACGCCTTCGTTGGCGTAGACCTTCGCCGGCAGCGGCGTGGTGTTGGAAAACTCCAGGGTGACGTGGCCCTCCCACTCCGGCTCCAGTGGGGTGACGTTGACGATGATGCCGCAGCGCGCGTAGGTCGATTTGCCCAGGCAGATGGTGAGCACGTTGCGCGGGATGCGGAAGTACTCGACCGTGCGCGCCAGGGCGAAGGAGTTGGGCGGGATGATGCAGACATCGCCGGTGAAGTCCACGAAGCTCTTGTCGTCGAAATTCTTGGGATCGACGATGGCGGTGTTGATGTTGGTGAAGATCTTGAATTCGCTGGCGCAGCGCCCGTCGTAGCCGTAGCTGGACGTCCCGTGGGAGATCCGCTTTTGCCCGTCCTCGGATTGCTTGATCTGGCCGGGCTCGAACGGCTCGATCATCCCGTGCTCTTCGGCCATTCGGCGAATCCAGCGGTCGGATTTGATGCTCATGTTCTCGGGTGGCTCCGGTTGCGGCGTGCGGGCGCCGGATTATCGCATGACTTCGGGCTGGGATTTGTTGGCTGGTTTGCTTGTTTGCTGGTTGGCTTGTTCGGCATCGTCACCCAGCGGTGGGCGGCATGGCCGCGTCTACCTAGCGGGTGCGTGAATCTGCACCCTGACTTCGCCGCGTAGCGGCCCCGCAATGCCTTCCGCGCCGAACCAGCCAACCAGCGAACAAGCGAACCAGCCAACCCCGGTCACTCCTGTGGCGGCGGCTGCTGCTTCAGCTCCACGCTCGTGGTGAACACCTGGTTGCCGCGCAGAACTTCCAGCTCCATTTCCGAGCCCGGCTCGGAGCCTGCAATCTGCTGCATCACCTCGCGTGCGCTCTGGACTTGCTGGCCGTCCGCGCTGACGAGCACGTCGCCGCGCTGCAGACCGGCCTGCCAGGCCGGGCTTTCACTCTGGATCTGGATGACGCGGGCGCCCGGCTGCAACGTTTCGGCCGACGTCAGCCGCAGGCTGACGTCGCTCAGCTCGACGCCTATCCAGCCCCGGGTGACGCGCCCGTACTCGATGATCTGTTCGGTCACGCGCCGCACCACCGTGGCGGGAATGGCGAAAGAAATGCCCTGTGCGCCGGTATCCTGCCCCATCGAGGCGCTGTTGATGCCGACGACTTCGCCATTGGGGTTGATCAGCGCGCCGCCGGAATTGCCGGCGTTGATGGCCGCGTCGGTCTGGATGAAGTCCTCGTGTGACGCCAGGCTGAGATGCCCGCGGCTGGTGGCGCTGACGATTCCCATGGTGACCGTGTGGCTCAGTCCGAACGCGTTGCCGATGGCCAGCACCACGTCGCCGGTGCGCAGGTCGTCGTCGCCGGCCAGCGTCGCCACGGGAAGGTCCTCCAGGTTCACGCGCAACAGGGCGAGATCCGTGGCGGGGTCGGAGCCGACCACGCTGGCGTCGGCGACGCGTCCGTCCCAAAGCGCGACCAGGATGTCATCGACATCGGAGATGACATGCTGGGTGGTCAAAATCAGGCCGTCGCTGGAAATGATCACACCCGAGCCCAGGCCGCGGCGTGGCCGGGTGACCGTGCGGTCGCGGTATAGTCGATTGAAAAGCGGGTCGGAAAATTCCAGTCCGAGCGGCTCGGTGACCATGGTGCGGGTATAGACGCTGACCACCGAAGGCGCCGTGCGGTTGACGGCATCGGCGTACGAAGTGGCGGGCGAGCCCGGCTCCTGCTGACGGCCGGCCGGGAGCAGTTCGGGCCACAGCCAGACGAGGACAAAGGCCACGGCCAAGCCGATAATCACGAACTGCACGGCGAAATGGATGATGCGCGTCATGGAATTGGCCAGGGCGGGTCTGTCAAGCTAAGTGACTGTATTGACGTAGGGAACCGCCGGGAATATCCCGGACGGTCTTGATGTGGTCTGGTATTTTCGTCCCGAATATCGAAGGATACCAGCGCGGAATTGAGTATTTGCTTAATTTTTCGCTAAAATAGTCGGCTGATTGCCTTCTCGTTCCGGAAATTCGGTAGTCGATACCTGGAATGGCCCCTGCCGGCGCTTTCGGGTGAAGCGTCGCCAGGCATTGCCAGGAGTAGACTTGTCCGGCGGTTATGAATGATCTTGCTATTGGGAGTGTTCCATGTCGGAAACTGATCTTGCTTCCACGCAGCCACCGGAGAATCCCGGGCGGCGTCGTCTGTTGACCTGGACGACGGGCGTGGTGGGCGCCGTCGGCGCCGGTCTGGCTATTTGGCCGTTTGCCGCGTCCTGGAAGCCGAGCGCCAAGGCCCGCCTCGTCGGCGCGCCGGTCGAAGTCAATATCGGCAACCTGGAGCCGGGCCAGATCATGCGCGTCGTGTGGCGCGGCCAGACGATCGGCATCATGCGCCGCAGCGAGCGCATGATCAGCGACCTGCCCGAGCTCAACGAAAAGCTGGCCGATCCAGAATCCGAGGTCGAGACACAGCAGCCGGGCTATGCGCAAAACGTGCATCGGTCGATCAAGCCCGAGTACCTGGTGGCCAATATTCACTGCACGCACCTGGGCTGCATCCCGCAGGTGCTGCCGGAAGTCGAGGCGCAGCCGTTCGACGCCGAGTGGCGCGGCGGCTTCTTCTGCCCCTGCCACCGGTCGAAGTTCGACCTGTCCGGGCGCGTCTATCGCGGGGTGCCGGCCCAGCTGAATCTCGTGATTCCCCCGTACCATTTCGTTGACGACAACACCGTCATGATCGGTGTCGGTCCTGAAGGAGCAGCGTGATCATGGCCAAGCCCGCGAGCAATCTCAGCAAGAACGTGCAGGCCGTCGGCGCCTGGGTTGACGAGCGTCTGCCGGTCAGCAAGACCTGGCGAGAGCACCTGACCGAGTATTACGCGCCCAAGAACTTCAACCTGTGGTATTTCTTCGGGTCGCTGGCGCTGCTGGTGCTGGTCAACCAGCTGGTCACCGGCATCTGGTTGACCATGTTCTACACGCCGCAGGCCGACCTGGCATTCGGGTCGGTCGAATACATCATGCGTGATGTCGAGTGGGGGTGGTTGATCCGCTACATGCATTCGACCGGCGCCTCGTTCTTCTTCATCGTCGTCTATCTGCACATGTTCCGCGCCCTGCTGTACGGTTCGTACCGCAAGCCGCGCGAACTGATCTGGATCCTCGGCGTATTCATTCTGCTGGTGCTGATGGCCGAGGCCTTCATGGGCTACGTACTGCCCTGGGGCCAGATGTCCTACTGGGGTGCCCAGGTGATCATCTCGCTGTTCGGGGCCATTCCCGAAGTCGGCGATGTCCTGGTCGAGTGGATCCGCGGCGATTACATGATCTCCAACGCCACGCTCAACCGCTTCTTCGCGCTGCACGTCGTGGCCCTGCCGCTGGCGCTGCTGGCCCTGGTCGTGCTGCACCTGGTAGCGCTGCACGAAGTCGGCTCCAACAACCCTGACGGCGTCGAAATCAAGAAGCACAAGGACGAGAAGGGCCGGCCGCTCGACGGCATTCCCTTCCATCCCTACTACACGGTCAAGGATCTGTTCGGGGCCGGGGTCTTCTTGATCCTGTTCGCCTTCGTGCTGTTCTACGCGCCGGAGATGGGCGGCCTGTTCCTCGAGCCGGACAACTTCGTGCCGGCCGATCCGCTGGTCACGCCCGAGCACATCGTGCCGGTGTGGTACTTCACGCCCTATTACGCCATGCTGCGGGCGATTCCCGACAAGTTCCTGGGCGTCGTGGTGATGGGAGGAGCCATCTTCGTGCTGTTCTTCCTGCCGTGGCTGGACCGCTCGAGGGTGCGTTCGATCCGTTACAAGGGCCTGCCGAGCAAGATCATGCTGGCGCTTTTCGTGGTCGGTTTCATTCGCCTCGGCATGCTTGCGCTGGGCGATGGCACGGCCATGCAGACGCTCGAGTCGCGTATCTGGACGGTTTACTACTTCGCGTACTTCGCGCTGCTGCCGTTCGTGACCAAATTCGAGACAACCAAACCGGAACCGGATCGGGTGACCAAGTGATGAGACTCAAATACATTCTTGCAGCCGCCGCCATGCTGGCTTCCGGCTTCGCTTTTGCCGCCGCCGGCGGCGAAGGCCTGGAAAATGCCAATGTCAACGTTCATGACAAGGCATCCCTCCAGCGCGGCGCGGCGATGTACGTCAACTATTGCCTGGGCTGTCATTCCATGCAGTACCTGCGCTACAACCGTCTGGTCGAGGATCTCGACTTGAGCGAGGAGCAAGTCCAGAAGTTCCTGCTCAGCGGAAACCAGGAAGTTGCCGATCCCTTGAACAGCGCGATGAACGCGGAAGAGGCCGAGGAGTGGTTCGGTATCGCTCCGCCGGATCTGACGCTGACCGCGCGCTCCCGCGGTGCGGACTGGATCTACAGCTATCTCAAGAGTTTCTACCTGACCGAAGACGGCTGGAACAACACCGTCATGCCCAACGCTTCCATGCCGCACGTGCTGTGGGAGCTGCAGGGCATCCAGCGGCCGATCACGGAGTCGCACACCGACGAAGAAGGTGTCGAGCATGTCGAGATCGTTGGCCTGGAGCTCGACGAAGAGGGCAAGTTGTCGCCCGAAGAGTATGACGATCACATGCGCGATCTCGTGGCATTCATGCGCTATGCCGCTGAGCCATCCGTGCTCAAACGCGAGAAGATGGGAATCTGGGTGCTGCTTTTCCTGGTTGTATTTACCTTCATCGCATGGCTGCTTTACCAGGAGTTCTGGAAGGACGTGAAAAAGTGATCTCGCGTGGAAGGAGACAGGCCGATCCACAGGTCACCGATCCACAGGTCAATGGAGTAGCTGGCTTATGATGGCTTTATATTCATCCGAGAACTGCCTGGATTGCCATCGAGTCAGGTTCGTCCTGGCCGAGAAAGGCATCAACGTGGAGATCATTCACGTCGAGCAGGATCGGGCCGCCTCGGCGGATCTCGCCGAGCTCAATCCATACGGCGAGACGCCGACACTGGTCGACAAGGATCTCAAGCTCTACGGCACCTGGGTGGTGACCGAGTATCTGGATGAGCGTTACCCGCATCCGCCCCTGATGCCGGTCGACCCCCTGTCTCGTGCTTACCTTCGCCTTGCGATGTATCGCATCAACCGCGACTGGATCGAGCCGGCCAAGATCATCGAAACCTCGAGCGGGCAAAAGAAGGTCGCCTCTGCCAAGAAGCAACTGCGCGAGAGCGTCATTGCCTCCGACGAACTCTTCGGGTTGCGCACCTTCCTGCTCAGTGACGAGCTGTCGCTGGTCGATTGTGCCCTGGTGCCGCTGTTGTGGCGCCTGCCGGCCTATGGCGTCGACCTGACGGCCAAGAAGGCGCCCAATACCCTGAAGTACATGGAGCGGATGTTCGCGCGCGACTCATTCAAGCGCAGCCTGACCGAGCCGGAGCGCATTGTGCGGGAGGGCGAGTAGTGCACCCCGCCACTCATTGTGTGACATTCAGAGCGTGCCTGAGCCGGCAATGCAAGGCGCGCCCCGCAGCGCAGGCAACGAAGGTCTGGCGGTTTTCGGCGCTAGCCGAAAGGAGCCGGACCGGAGTGCCGTCGCGCGTGTTATGTCTCTTGACAAGGAGGCTGCCCTTGCCTGCGAGCCATGCCTTGCAGCTAAGCGCTGTCCGACTCGCTGAAAGTTACACAATGAGTGGCGGGGTGCACTAATGCTGTCGAGTCGACCGTATCTGGTACGCGCCATTCACGAGTGGATCGTCGACAGCGGCCTGACGCCGCACCTGCTGGTCGACGCCGAGCAGCCCGGCCTCGAGGTGCCCGAGTCGAGTATCCAGGACGGCCGGGTCGTGCTCAATATCTCCTCGGGCGCGGTACGGGATCTACTGATCGACAGCGAGATGGTCACCTTCGTCGCGCGCTTCGGCGGCGTCTCGCAGGCGGTCACCGTGCCGATGGCCGCGGTCGAGGCCGTCTATGCACGCGAAAACGGCCGGGGCATGATGTTTCCGGTCGACGAAGATGAGGACGGTGCACCCGAGCCCGATTCGAGTGACGCTTCGGATGACCATTCCGGGCCGGCGCGGAAATCGAGGCCGAATCTGAAAGTGGTCAAATGAAGTGTAAAGTGTGAAGTGTGAAGTGGCGGGCGTTAGGCCGGTAGATCAGGTTTTATATCTCGGGGCTTGCGGCCGGCGGCATGGTTCGAATTAGGTGTTACGTACTAGGTGTTATCGCAAAGCCATCTCATTGATTCTTAACACTTTACACTGAACACTTCACACTTTCCCCTCTTCAATCACCACACCGCTCTCTTCGGTCTCTCCCCAGATACGAATCACCCGCCGCCCCATCAGGGTGAGTTCTCCTGCTCTCCGCCCCATGCCCTCGGGGCTGAAATCGAATCGATAGCGTCTTTGCCAGCGCACCCCGTCCGGCGTTCTCACCGGGCGCAGCGATCTCAGGGCAACGGTCTGGTCGAGCAATTGCCAACCCTGGCGCTGGCAGAAATTGCGCGCCAGTTCGCGTGCCCGGTCGCGGGCATTGACGGCGGACAGCCAGAACACCATCACCGCCGCGAGCGCCAGTAACGCGGCGAAGGGCCCTTCCAGGCCGCTCATCGTCGCGCACGCAACAGGACGTAGACCGCGCCCGTTCCGCCGTCGTGGGGCGGGGCGGAGGCGAAGGCGGCTACGCGGTCGTGGCGGCTCAGCAGCCTGGCGGTCAGCCGTTTGAGCTGCGGGCCGTCCGGCCCCGAGCGCAAGCCCTTGCCGTGGATGATTCGCACGCAGCTCATGCGGTCGCGATCGGCCTCGAGTAGAAAATGACGGATGGAGCCGGTGGCTGCAGCGATATTCATCTGGTGCAGGTCCAGTTCATCCTCCACCCGCCAGTGACCCCGCCGCAGGCGCGTGAGTACGCGCTTTTGCAGGCCCGGGCGAAGGTAGCTGATTTCCTCACCGGTTTCGACGCTGGAGAAATCGATCGGGCCGTGCGCCAGGTCGTCCATCACCTGGGCCTCGTCGCGCTCTCGCTGGCTCGGCCTTGGCGGCGGGGGCTCCGGGCGGGAGTGGTCGCGGTCGCTGCGGATCCGGCGGACTTCGCCGACCGCGGCGCGAAACAGGTCGGTATCGTCGTCGGAATCGCTCATCATCGCTTTTCTTCCCTGGTCTTCGTTTATAGTTATGCCTTTGACCTTCCGGTTCAAGCATGCATATTCTGATCGCCAACGATGACGGGCTTCACGCGCCCGGTATTCGCCTGTTGTCCGAACGCCTGGTCGAGCACTCCGACCAGGTTACCGTGGTCGCGCCCGACCGCGATCGTTCCGGCGCCAGCAATTCGCTCACGCTCGACCAGCCGATCCGCGTCGAGAAGCGACGTGACGGCGTGTTCAAGGTCTACGGCACGCCGACCGACTGCGTTCATATCGCCATTACCGGCCTGCTTGGCGACGAGCCTGACATGGTGGTCTCCGGCATCAACGCCGGTGCCAATCTCGGCGACGACGTGCTTTATTCCGGCACCGTCGCGGCGGCCATGGAAGGCCGCTTCCTCGGCCTGCCCGCCATGGCCGTGTCGCTGGTCTACGGCGAAGAGCAGAACCTTCACTACGAAACGGCCGCCGAGGCTGCCTGCCTGCTGATGGCGCAGCTGAAGGAAAAACCCCTGCCGGCCGATACCATTCTCAACGTCAACGTACCTGATCTGCCGTGGGAGGATATCAAGGGCTTCGAGACCACGCGCCTGGGCCACCGGCATCGCTCCGAGGACGTGATTCCCATCGAGGACCCTCGCGGCCGCCAGTTCTTCTGGATCGGTCCGGCCGGCACCGAGGAGGACAACGGGCCGGGCACCGACTTCCACGCGGTTCGCAATCACTACGTGTCGGTCACGCCGATTCATGTCGACCTCACGCGCTACCAGGCCCTGGACGATGTCAGCCAGTGGATCGACGAGCTCAACAGCGGGCGGTATCGCCAGGCGCAATGATGGTATCGAGCGCGAACAGCGGAATCGGCATGACGTCGGAGGGAACCCGCCAGCGGCTGGTGCGACGCCTGCGCGAGAAGGGGATTCGCGACGAGCGAGTGCTCGAGGCCATGCTCAACACGCCGCGCCATCTGTTTGTCGACGAAGCGTTGTCATCGCGTGCCTACGAGGACACGGCCCTGCCCATCGGCCGTGGACAGACCATCTCCCAACCCTTCGTCGTGGCCATGATGACCCAGGCGGTGATGCGCGATGAGCGGCTCGGCAAGGTGCTCGAGATCGGGACCGGCTCGGGCTACCAGGCGGCCATCCTGGCGCGGCTGGCCGACCGGGTTTTCACCACCGAGCGCATCGGAGAGCTGCAGCGAAGCGCGCGCCAGCGCTTCCATCGCATGGGCCTGCACAACGTCTATACCCGGCACGCCGACGGTATGGAGGGCTGGCCCTCGCAGGCGCCTTTCGATGCCATTCTTGTCACCGCGGGTGGGCATATCCCGGACGCGCTCTACGAGCAGCTCGATGTCGGCGGCGTGCTGGTCGCCCCCGAGCATGCCGGTCTGCATCAGCAGCTCGTGCGCGTGACCCGGACGAAAAAAGGGTTCGACCGCGAGGAACTGGGTGCGGTGAGCTTTGTGCCGCTGCTCGAAGGTCTGGACTAGTAGTGTACCCCGTCGCTATTCGTGTGATATTCAGAGTGCGCCTGAGCCGACAGTGCAAGGCGCGACCCGCAGTGAATGGCCAGCCCTTTACAAGGGGTGCAACGCCGCAATGTCGGCTCAGGCGCGCTCCCGAAGGGCGAGCCGGAAAGCGCTCATCCGCGGCGTTATGTCTCTTGGAAATGGCACCACCATTCCCTGCGAGCCATGCCTTGCGGCTAAGCGCTTTCCGACTCGCTGAATGCCACAGGAATAGCGACGGGGTACACTAGGATGTTTCGCCGCCTCTACGATCGCGTTCTCGTCTGGTCGCGTCATCGCCATGCACGGCGCTATCTGGCCGGCCTGAGTTTTGCCGAGGCCACGTTCTTTCCGGTTCCGCCCGATGTCATGCTCGCGCCCATGGTGCTGGCCGATCGCACATCGGCTTGGCGGCTGGCCTTCATAACGACGGCCGCCTCGGTCGTCGGCGGCCTGTTCGGCTATCTGATCGGCTGGCTGGCCATCGAGGCGATTCTGCCGCTGATCGAGGAGGTCGGCTATATCGACGCCTATGAATCGGCGGTCGAGGCTTTCGAGAACTATGGCGTCTGGTTCGTCATGCTGGCCGGTTTCACGCCTATTCCGTTCAAGATCATCACGATCGCCGGCGGTGCTTTGGGCACGCCGATGCTGGGCTTTATCCTCGGTTCCGTAGTCGGGCGGGGTGCCCGCTTCTACCTGGTTTCCGGCATTATCTGGGCGGGCGGTGAACGCGCTGCCGACTTGCTGAGAGAATGGGTCGACCTGCTCGGCTGGCTGGTCATCGCGGCGGCTGCCGTCGGGGGGCTGATCTGGTGGCTGTGGTAGCACCGGCCGGCCGATTTTCGATTCTGCTGGCAGTATTGCTGCTGGCGGCCTGCGCCCCCTGGCAACCGAGTCCGGACAGTCCCCGAAAACCTCAATCGAAGCCGGATGAACGCGTCATCCAGACACCGCCGGCCTGGTACCGGGTCGAGCGCGGCGACACGCTCTATTCGATTGCGTTCCGCTATGGCCTGGACTGGCGCAGGGTGGCCCGCTGGAATTCGATCGGGTCGCCATACACCATTCGGCCCGGACAGGAGCTGCGCATGACGGCGCCGCCTGCGCCGCCGCCCCGTCAGAGCGAATCGAGTAACCAGGGCGACTCGAGCGCTTCAAGCGCAGACGACAAGCGGCCGCCGCAGGATGAACCCGAGCCGGAGCGCGCCGAGCCGACCGAATCCCGGGCCGATCCGCCGTCGCCCGACCCGTCCCCGGCGCCGTCGGCTTCCGGCAACACCCGTAACGTCAGCGGCGTGGCCTGGCAGTGGCCGACCGACGGCCGAGTGGCGCGGTCCTTCGATCCGGCCGACACCCGCAAGGGCATCGGGGTGGCCGGCAAGGCGGGCCAGGCCGTGCTGGCCGCGGCGGCCGGGCAGGTCGTCTACAGCGGCACGGCTCTGATCGGCTACGGTGAGCTGATCATCATCAAGCATTCCGACAAGCTGCTTTCGGCCTACGGCCACAACCGCCGCCGCCTGGTTGGCGAGGGCGACAGCGTCAAGCGAGGGCAGGAAATTGCGGAAATGGGCCAGAACGACCGCCAGGAAAACATGCTGCACTTCGAGATCCGCCTCGACGGTGAGCCAGTCAATCCCCTCGACTACCTTCCACGCCGGTGAACGGCAAAGAATGGCTAACTGTCCGTCCCCAGAGTGGTGCGTATCTCTGACCTCAAGCAAGTGCCTTGATCGTCGCATTTGCTCAAGGGTCCGGGCACAGCGGCTGATTCAGCTAAAATGAGAAGATGCCTGATTGCCACCGCTGTTCGATTGCCCCGGTCCTCGGCTGTCTCGCCTCTCTGATGGTGGGGCAATTATTCGCCGCCGATGCTTCCGAGTTGTTCGCGTATTGTTCCGACGGCAGTTGCGTTACAAGCAATCAGCGGACTTTCAACCGCGTTCGCAGTGTGCCGATCGATACATTTTTTACGTGCACGGGCGATCGAGCCTATGCGCTGACTTTCGACGACGGGCCTTCGGCCAACATCCCGGATCTGCTGGAAGTTCTCGATAAGCACGGCGTTAAGGCCACGTTTTTCGTCGTCGGCGCCAACCTCGAGAAATCAAAGTCCCGACAGCGGTTGAAGGCCGTTCACGAATCCGGTCACTCCATCGCCAACCATACTTATTCACATGCGGATTTAACGAAACTGACGGCCGGGGAACTCGTCGATGAGGTCGAAAGAACCCGTGATCTGATCCTCGAGGTGCTCGGCTCATCCCCTCGTCTGCAAGAATCCACGCGCGTGGTCAGGCCGCCGTTCGGTTATCTGGACAAGTCCAGCCATCAAGCGCTTCGCCGGAACGGTTTCACGGCCGTGCTCTGGAACGGAGATCGATACGACTGGAAAATCGGCGAGGAGCAATTGATCTTCGATCGAATCGTTCAGCAGTTGGACTATATTGCCGATCAGCACCGTCGAGGAATCGGTGTGAGTCGCTCGATCCTGGATCTCAATCACGACGCCAACCTTGCCACGATTGCGGCGATCGATCGAGCCATACCGGTCATCGAACGCAATGGCTACGAATTCGTGACGCTGGAGCAGTGCCTCCGGTAACAGGCCGACGTCGCCGAAGCGGTGATTGGATCATTCGGCCATCCTCGAAGTGATTTGTCGAGGCGACAGCAGTCCGCCGGGAGCTGTGGAACAGTTTCACGTTCGGTGATACGATCCCGAATTCCAGAGGGAGGAATCAGTATGTCTCAGTCTCGCAAGCCGCGCATCAGGCTGCGCGGCTCCCGGATTGCGCCGATCGGCGCGGCCGTAGGGGTTGCCGTTGGCGGCGCCGTCAATTCCCAGACGCCACCAGTGGCCGTGGACGACGAATTCGAAGTCGTCAAGCGTGATGTCTGGCAGGTCGCCGGCAACATGTTCGACAACGACACCGCGGTCAATCCAGTTTTGCGCTCCATCAGCCAGCTCGATGTCTGGGATGGGAGCTACGGATTCAGTTCGTCCGGGGATGTAACCTTCCGCGGCTTGCTGGCGGGACGCTGCGCGGCGACGTCAGATCGGTTCGAATACGAAATGGAGGACGACAGCGGGATCAACGTGACTGCCGAAGTGCAGGTCAGCCTCCTTCCGCCGGTCCAGTCCGATACCTACCAGGTTCAGGCAGGCGAGACACTGGCCGAGGATGTCCAGGCCAACGATCCCATGCCGATCAACCCGATCAATGTTGTTGACCAACTCAATGTCACCGACTTCCTGGCGCCGGGCTTTGGTACCGTCAACCAATCGAACCCCGGCGTCGTCAACCAGACCGGGCAGTTCACCTACCAGCCCGATCCCGGTTTCAGCGGCAACGATTCCTTCGTCTACCTGACCGCCGATCCCGACACCGGTTGCGACTGGAACACGGAAGTCAATGTTCTGGTTCTGCCGACGGCCGTGAGCGACACGACGTCCACCCCGGGCGGTCAGGAAGTCTGCAACATCGACGTCCTCGGCAACGACCTGGGCAGTGGTCTGAGCCTGGTCAACGTGGTCCAGCCGGCGAATGGAACGGTATCGGTCAGCGGTGACGACACGCTCTGCTTCACGCCGGACCTGGCCTTTCTCGGGTTGGCCACGTTCGGCTACACAATCGAAGACGCGAACGGATCGCAAGTGGATGGCGTTGTCGAGGTCGACGTTTTCAACCTGCCGCCCGCGCCGGTTGACGACAACTACACGGTTTCGGCGGGGCAGTCACTGGACGGTAACGTCCTCGACAATGATGCCGATCCCAACAGTGATTCCCTGAGCGCCAGTCTGGCGACGCCGCCTGCTCACGGCGCCCTCGTGCTCAACCCCGACGGTTCATTTACGTACACGCCGGCCATGGGCTTCAGCGGTGCAGACTCGTTTGCCTATACGGCCAGCGACGGCAACGGCGGCAGTGAAACGGCCGAGGTTGTGATCGACGTGAGGCCGGTTGCCGTGGCGGATGCCGTCTCGACGCCGGGTGGTGAGCAGCTGTGCGATATCGATGTGTTGTCCAACGACCTCGGCACGGATCTCGATGTGGTCGGCGTTACCCAGCCGGCGAATGGAACGGTATCGGTCAGCGGCGACGATACGCTTTGCTTCTCGCCCGATCAGGGATTCCTGGGGCAGGCGAGCTTCGCCTACACCATCGAAGATGGTACCGGCTCTCAGGCTTCGGCGAATGTCGAGGTGGACGTATTCAACCTGCCTCCAGTGCTGGTCGACGATAGCTACCAGCTCCCTGCAGGCCAGGCGCTGAGCGGTAATGTGCTCGACAACGATTCCGACCTCAACGGCGATTCGCTCAGTGTTGCTGTCGCGATGCCGCCCGCAAACGGTGATGTCGTGCTCGATCCCGACGGATCGTTTACATACACCCCCGAGGCGGGCTTCAGCGGATCGGATGCCTTCAGCTATTCGGCGACTGAATCTCGCGGCGACGACAGCACTGCGGACGTGTCGATTCTGGTCGTGCCGGTGGTCGCCGACACAGTCGTTCAGGGCAGCACTGAGCGGGAGGTCAGCGGCAACCTGCTCGACGGATCGCTGGGCAGTGGATTGACGGTCATCGACTGGACCGAACCGCCGGTCGGGACACTTACCGTCAACCCTGACGGCAGCTATACATATGTGGCGCCGCCGGGATATCGGGGAACGATCGAGTTCCCGTTCACGGCAGAGGATGAGTCGGGCTCGGAGGCGCGGGGCTCGGTCACACTCGGCTTCGCGCTTGAACTGGCCGTTCCCGGGCCGGGGGGTGGCGCGTTGGGATTGCTTGCGATTCTGCTGGGCTGGCTCGGGTTCCGTCGCCTGCGGTAATTCGGATGGTTGGAGCATGACCGCGCCGTATGGTGTTCGTTATTACGGCGGGGGTGACCTGAGCGGCTACGGGCTGGCAGCCGTCTCCAACGTGCGTGCCCTGGTCAATGCCGACGTCCCGGTGCATTGGGTTCCGTTGAACTGGACGCCGGATCGCTTGGTGCCGGGGCATTGGCAAAATCATCGAGGTGTAGCAAAGCCCGTGCTGACGGCGGAGGGTTCGGCGCTCGCCGACGTGTCGAGCTTGGTCGAGCGAACCCGTCGCCCGATCGACCCGGAAGTGGTGATTGTCCATGCGCCGCCGGAGTCCTGGCCCGGACTTTTCCGAAAAAACGTTTTCAATATCGGTTGCACGGCCTGGGAGACCAGCCGAACGCCCGCGCACTGGCGACCGTTGATGAGACAGGCGGATGCCATCGCGGTGCCTAGCGAGTTCAACCGTCGCGTCTTTCAGACGGCCGTGCCGGAAGTGTCGGTTTCCGTGTTGCCGCATATCCGCCGGCACACCTGGAACGATTACCTTCCGACGGAAATCCGCCAGGCCAAGACCGAACTCGGCATTCCGGCGGAACATCGTGTCTTCTACACCATTTCCACCTGGGACCCGCGCAAGGATCTGCCGGAATTGATCCGCCTGTTCGGGCATGCGTTCGGAAGTGATGATTCGGCGACCCTGTTGATCAAGAGCAATGAACTCGGAGCCGACATCGGTCCGCACTTCCGGCAAAAGTCGACACGGACGCTTGCGGCCGAAGTAGTATCCGAACTCGGCCGTGAGCTCGGTCGTGCGCCGCCCAACATCATTCTCAATACCGACCGGCTCAGTTCGGCCGAGCTGGACATGATTCATGCGATCGGGGACGTCTACGTCACCGTCAGTCATGGGGAGGGATTTGCGCTCGGGGCTTTCGAGGCCGCCACCCGCGCAACGCCCGTGCTGGCCACGAACTGGGGCGGGCAGACCGATTTCCTCGGCGGCGAATGGCTGGGTGCGTTGCCCTGTCGAATGACGCAGGTTCCCTTGTGGCCGCCTCACAAGCCGAGCTATTTCCCGTCACAGCGTTGGGCCCGTGTCGAGCGGGCCGCGACCGTCGATCGCATGCGGGCGATCCTCGAGAACGCCGCGCCTTTCGAGCGGGAAGCCCGATGCATTCGCGAGAAGATCGTCGAGCGGTTCGCCGAGCCCGTGATCGTCCGCCGGTGGCTCGATTTGATCGAGGGCGGCCGGCCAGGGCGCGGCGCAGGCGGAGGCGCGTCGTGAGCATTCCACGCGTCTTTCACTTCGTCTTCGGGCTGCGTGAGCAGCGCGAGCCCTTTCACCTGCTGCACTATCTCTGCCTGGCGTCCTGCCTGGCGGTCAATCGTCCCGAGGCGGTCGTATTCCACTACCGGCACGAGCCGTTCGGCCCCTGGTGGGACCGAATCCGGCCGCGGCTCGAGTTGCGGAATATCGACGTGATCCCGGAGGGCTTCGATCCGGGCCGCTACGACGACAGCCAGGAAGGCCGGATGATCCGCCGGCTGGGCATCGACTACGCCCACGAGTCGGATTTCCTGAGAATGGACATCCTGCTGGCCGAAGGCGGCATCTACGCCGATATGGACACGCTTTTCGTCCGCCCCTACCCGGATGAGTGGCTGACCGACCGATTCGTTATCGGCGAAGAGTACGCGCCGCTCCAACCCGCAGAACCCCTGCGGCCTTCGCTATGCAATGCCGTGATGATTGCTTGCGCCGGTGATCCCTTCGCGCGGGCCTGGCGCGAGGGGATGGCGGCCGCCTTCGACGGCCGCTGGAACAGCCATTCCTGCCGCGAGGCCGGTCGTCTCTGGCGGGAGCATCCGGATTGGCTGCGCGTTCTGCCCAGCGTGTATTTCTATCGCTACGGCTCGACGCCTGAAGGGCTGGCGACCCTGTTCGAGGAATCCGACGACGATCATGCCGATCTCTACAGTGTCCACCTTTGGGCGCATCTCTGGTGGGAGGCCGCGCGTCGCGATATGAGTGAGATGCACGCGGGCCGGATTGACGAGTCCTGGATCATGCGATCGGACGCCACGCTGGCCGCGCTGGCCCGCCACTTCCTTGAGGATATCGCGTGACGCTTCACGATCGCCGTCGATCAGCTGCCCGGGCGCGCACCGCCAGGGGTCAGGCGGAAATCCGCAAGCGGCGGATCGTATTGCGCAAGCCGGGATTCGATCGTTGCCTGCGACTGCAGGAGGCGGGCAGCGCCCACGCCCTTGGATTGGGCGATCGCCCTGTGGTGCGCGACCGACCAGGCGTTGGCCTCGTGACAGGTATAGACGTAGGTCCACGCCCTGTCGGCGATGCGGGCAATCGCATGGCCCCGACGGAGGATTTCGCGGGCCACCGGTGTGTCTTCACCTCGCGGCAGCGACGGGTAGTCGGGCACCAGCGATCTTCTGGCCATCATGCTGCCCTGGATGAAGTTCATCGGATAGGCTTCGCCGTCCCAGTCGACCAGGAACATCTCGCCGGTGTCGGCAAAGAAGTGCATTTGCTGCTGGAGAAAGGAAAAGTCGGCACGGGCCTCGTGCAGGGCCTTCCATTGAGTGGCCAGTCTCTCGGGATGATAGCGATCGTCGTCGTCCCACTGGCAGACGAAATCGCCATCGGCTTCGGAGAGACAACGGTTGCGCAACGCGCCAAGCGTTTGATTCGGCCGTGTCCTCACGATGCGGATCGTGACCTCGCCGTGGCGCGCCGCCGCGGCTCTCAAGGTCTCGTCGAAGGCGGTGTCGGCGTCGTGAACGACGACCAGTTCTCGATCGCGATGCGTCTGCGAGACAAAATCGGCCATCGCTTCGAGGGCCGATTTCGCTCGGCCGGGCTGGGTTACCATCAGCGCGCTGATCATTCGGGATGGAGGTTCTCGTGCTAGAGCGGTTGGCTTGCATTCTCACCTACCGGGAGGGTGAAGACAAAGCGCGACGCCTCAACCTGGACGCGGTCCTGCGCAGCCTGGCCGTCCATCCCGAGCTGATGGTGGTCATCGTCGAGCAGGACGCTGTCCCGCAGCTTGAGGGAAACCTGCCCCATCCCCGGGCCCATCACGTGTTCGCCTACAACCCGGGCCCTTTCAACAAGAGCTGGGGCTTCAACCTGGGGGTGCGCGTGGCGCGCAAACCCTGGCTGATGTTCAGCGATGCGGACATTGTGCTCGGGCGGGCGCTGGCCGAGGCGGTCGAGTTGCTTGCCGCCGGTTACTCGGTGGTCAAGCCCTACGTCCGCATCCTGGACCTCGACGAGGCCGAAAGCCGTCGCGTCCGCGAGGGCGATTTCGACTGGCTGCCGGAGCGGGCCACGGAGCGGGCCGCCGATCGCGAGGTGCAGGGCGAATTCCCGCCGTTTGCCGGCGGTGCGGTGATGATGACGCGGCCCGTCTACGACCGAATGGGCGGCTGGGACGAGCGTTTTCTGGGATGGGGCGGGGAAGACGACGCCATGAGTTACCTGCTCGAGCGTGCCCGGGTACCGGGCACCCTGCTGGATGGGCGCCCCGCGGTGCATCTCCATCACCCGCGCAGCCGCTCGAATACCAGCGGCCAGCCGCATTACCGCGCCAACCTGGCCTTGCTTTCGGAGTACCAGAACCTCAGCGACGAGCAGCTGGATCGCTTTGCGGAAATCAGGCGACAGCTCAACGGCCATCGCGACAAGTACAGGCCGGCGTCATGAGTTTCATGATCGGCACGCCCGCCTACGGCGGCATGATGCACTGCAACATGGTCGACCAGTTGCTGCGCTACCAGCACGCCGGCCTGGCCTTTTCGCTGATGACCGTCGGCAACGAAAGCCTGATCACGCGGGCCAGGAACAGCATTGTTTCGGAGTTTCACGCCCGGTGCGAGCTTTCCCACCTGCTGTTCCTGGATGCCGATGTCGTGCTTCCGACCGAAGGGCTGCAGCGGATGCTGGCCGCCGGCGTCGACGTGGTCGGGGCAGCCGTTGCGCTCAAGGGGCGCAATTCGGACGGCAGCCGCAAGTTCAATCTCGGCCGAACCACGGGGGAAGCGGGGAGCCTGATCCGGGTCCAGCGAGTGGGAACGGCCGCCCTGCTGTTGTCCAGCGCTGCGGTGAATGCGCTGGTCGAAAAGGCCACCGCCGAGGGGCGCGTTTACCAGCGCTCGTCGAATCTTCGCGGCGAAGAGCAGCGCGCCACGGTGCACTACGACATCTTCCGCGTCGGCGTCGTCGGCGACGAGTACCTGTCGGAGGATTACTGGGTCTGCCATGAGCTGCGCGAACTCGGCTTCGAGATTCATGTCGATCCCACCCTCGTCACGCGGCATATCGGCATGGTCGAAGTATGAGCGGGGCACCGAAGCCGTCCGATCTGCAGTTGTTGACGGTACGCCCCGGCGCGGTGCCTGAGTTCAAATTGCTGGTGGCTTTCGGCGAGGATGAGTGCATTGCCCCCTGCCTGCGCGATCAGGGGGTCTGGGAGGAGCATGAGACTGTGCTCCTGCAGCGCATCCTGCGTCCCGGCATGAGCGTCGTCGACCTCGGTGCCCACGTCGGCTACTTCAGCGTCCTGATGTCGAAATGCGTGGGTCCGGAGGGTCGCGTCGTCGCTTTCGAGCCCGATCCGTCGCATTTTCGCCTGTTGTGCGCCAACCTGCTCGCCAACGCTTGTGACCAGGCCGAGGCGCGGCGCCTGGCGATCGCGGAGGGCAAGGGTGATGGACGACTCTTTCGCAGCGCCACCAATCCAGGAGACCAGCGCCTGAACCCGGTGCCCGGTCGGCCTTCAGTCGCGGTCAGATACGACAGCCTGGACAGCCAGCTGGGGCAGGCGGGTCTGGACCTGGTGAAGATGGACTGCCAGGGCAGCGAGTCGCGGATTCTCGACGGCATGGCGGGACTGATCGAGCGTAACCGCGAGAGACTGTCCCTGCTAATGGAGTTCGCGCCCGGATTGCTGCACCAGGGCGGTTGCTCCATCGATCGGTTCGCCGGCCAGCTCGGCCAGCTGGGAGCCTGCGTTTTTCTTGTCGCCCGTCAGGGCCGCACAGTCCGCCTGATGGAAGTGGAAGAGCTGGCGTCCGGGTTGCGTTCCATTGCTGAACGCATGGCGCAGGCCGGTGAGGAGGACGCCAGCGAGAATCTTTTCGTGGTTTTCGGGTCCAGGGCCCGGCAAGCTTGGCTGCAACGGGGTTCGCAGGGCGCTTAGCCGATAATCAGCGCGGCGAGCGCGCGGCGATTCTCGCTCATCAGGACATTGAAGGTTCGGGCGGCGGCGTCCAGTGTCATGCATTCGACGCCGATGCCCTGGCGAAAGAAGGCCCGTTGCATGGCGTGCGGCAGGAACTGCTGTGTCTGCCCGGCACCGAACACGACCAGTTCGGGCCCGAGTTCGATCAGCGGGCCGATATGTTCCTCGCCCAGTCCCGCCAGGCTGTCGACCGGCCAGTCGGGCTCCAGGTAGTGAGCGCCCACCAGCAGGCTCGAGGTATACCACTGGTCGGTCACGAAGACGCGGTGGGGTTCGATGCCGCGAATCTGGTGATAATTTCCGGCTGTGTGTTCGGTCAGATCCATGGCCGGTTCCGACTATTTGCGGGGCAGTTCGATCTTCGGTTTATCCGGGTGGCGACGGTACAGGCAGACCACCTGGCCGATCCGGTGTACCACTTGGGCACCGGTCGTTGTAACCAGCTGCTCGATCCAGGCACCGCGCTGCTCGCGCTCACCGCGGAGCTTGACCTTGATCAGCTCGTGGTGCTCGAGCGCCTGCTCGATTTCGGCAAGCACGTTTTCGCTCAGCCCCTTGTCGGCCACCATCACCACCGGATGAAGGTCGTGGCTGAGGCCGCGCAGGTGCTTGTTTTGGCTCTTGGTCAGGGGCATGGGATGCGCCGGTTTACGTGGATTATCAATGGTAACTTGGTTTCAGGTTTCAGGTTTCAGGTTTCAGGCAACATTGTCGCCCCGGAAATCGCGCCAGCGATTATCCGGGGCCTCGCACGGTCTGGATGGCAGTGAGTTTGGCCGTGCCGATGTAAGTGTGCGAGGTCCCGGCTCGGAGGCCGGGACGACGCTTCGCGTCGGTTCGGGGTTCGGGACATACCTGTCGGGAAGCCGTTACCATTTGCGAACCAGCGAACCAGCGAACCAGCGAACCAGCGAACCAGCGAACCAGGGATTTCCGTGGACTGGAAAAAACGCCAACAATCAGACCCTTACGTCAATCGGGCCCGAGAAGCCGGGTACCGGGCGCGGGCGGCGTTCAAGCTGCTGGAGCTCGACGAGAAGGATCGGCTGTTCCGTCCCGGCCAATTCGTGGTCGACCTGGGCGCAGCGCCCGGCAGCTGGTCTCAGGTGGCGCTCGAGAAGGTGGGCTCATCGGGACGGGTCGTCGCGCTCGATATCCTACCGATGGATTCCATCGACGGCGTGGTCTTCATCCAGGGCGATTTCCGCGAGGACGAGCCGCTCGCCACGCTGGAGACCGCCATGGAAGGGCGCCGCGCCGACCTTGTCCTGTCCGACATGGCCCCCAATATCTCTGGTATCGGTCCAGCCGACCAGGCGCGTAGCATGCACCTGGCCGAGTTGGCCGAAGCGTTTGCCGACGAATGGCTGGACGCGTCGGGTACTTTCGTGGTCAAGATCTTTCAGGGCGAGGGCTTCGATGCCTTCCTCGCGGGTCTGAAGCGGAAATACGCCGCCGTTCGCGTCCGCAAGCCCCGTGCATCGCGGGCCGAAAGCCGCGAGGTATATGTCGTGGCCAGTCAGCCGCGGGGTTGAACGCAGAGTTGATCGCATTGTCGTAGAATCGGGCCGCAGAAACGGTGTCCACCGGAGATAAGCATTTTGAGTGATTTTGCCAAGAACCTGGTGATGTGGATCATCATCGCCGTCGTGCTGATGAGCGTGTTCAATCACTACTCTCAGCCAGACGCGCAGCCGCGCGAGATGAACTATTCGGTCTTCCTCGAGGAAGTCGAGAGCGGTAACGTGACCAGCGTTGAAATCCAGGAAGGCAGCGGTGGCAAGACCATCACGGGCCAGACCGGCGACGGGCAGCAATTCCGCGTCATGGCGCCGCGTGACGACGGCCTGATCAAGGACCTGCTCGACAACGATGTCGAGATCGAGGCCAGGCCGCCCGAGGGCCGCTCGATCGTTCTCGATATCCTGATCAGCCTGCTGCCAGTACTGGTGCTGGTGGGCTTGTGGGTCTACTTCATGCGCCAGATGCAGGGCGGCGCCGGCGGCCGCGGCGGAGCGATGAGCTTTGGCAAGTCGCGCGCGAAGCTTCAGGGCGAAGATCAGGTCAAGGTCACCTTCAACGATGTGGCCGGTTGCGAGGAAGCGAAGGACGAGGTCACCGAGCTGGTCGACTTCCTGCGTGACCCGGGCAAGTTCCAGCGCCTGGGCGGGCATATTCCCAAGGGCATCCTGATGGTCGGCCCGCCGGGCACCGGCAAGACCCTGCTGGCCCGTGCCATCGCCGGTGAGGCCAAGGTGCCGTTCTTCTCGATTTCCGGCTCTGATTTTGTCGAAATGTTCGTCGGCGTCGGTGCCTCGCGCGTTCGCGACATGTTCGAGACGGCCAAGAAGCACGCCCCGTGCATCATCTTCATCGACGAACTCGATGCCGTCGGCCGCCAGCGCGGCGCCGGCCTCGGTGGCGGCCATGACGAACGCGAGCAGACGCTCAACCAGCTGCTGGTCGAAATGGACGGCTTCGAGGGCAACGAGGGCATCATCATGATCGCGGCCACCAACCGGCCCGACGTGCTCGACCAGGCCCTGTTGCGACCGGGGCGCTTCGACCGCCAGGTGGTCGTTCCGCTGCCCGACATCAAGGGGCGCGAGCAGATTCTCAAGGTGCACATGCGCAAGTTGCCGCTGGCGGACAAGGTCGATGCGCGCGTCATCGCCCGCGGCACGCCCGGTTTCTCGGGCGCCGACCTGGCCAACCTGGCCAACGAGGCGGCTCTTTTCGCCGCACGCGAGGACAACAAATCGGTGGAACAGCGCCACTTCGAACTGGCCAAGGACAAGATCATGATGGGCGCCGAACGCAAGTCCATGGTCATGTCCGAGGACAGCAAGCGCCTGACGGCCTATCACGAGGCAGGCCATGCCATCGTTGGCCGAATCGTGCCCGAGCACGACCCGGTCTACAAGGTCACGATCATCCCGCGCGGTCGTGCCCTCGGCGTGACCATGTTCCTGCCCGAGGAAGACAAGTACAGCCAGAACAAGACCGAACTCGATTCGCAGCTGGCGAGCCTGTTCGGTGGGCGCGTGGCCGAGGAACTGATCTACGGCAAGGAGAAGGTCACGACGGGCGCTTCGAACGATATCGAGCGGGCCACGGCGCTCGCGCGCAGCATGGTGTCCAAGTGGGGTCTCTCCGAAGAGCTCGGTCCGTTGTCTTACGACGAGAACGAGGACGAGGTGTTTCTGGGCCGTTCGGTCACCCAGCACAAGAATATCTCCGACGAGACGCATCGCAAGATCGACAAGGAAGTTCGGAAAATCATCGACACGGCCTACGCCCGGGCGACGCAGATCCTGAGCGAGCACGATAAGCAGCTGCACCTCATGGCCGAAGCGCTGATGCGTTACGAGACCATCGACTCCAGAATGATCGACCAGATCATGGACGGCCAGGAGCCCGATCCGCCCGAAGGCTGGAACGACGACAGCGAGCCGCCGAGCGGTGGTGATGGCGATAAGAAGGATGAAGAGCCGTCGGGAGAGCCGGCGCTCGGTTGACCCACGCCGTTGGCGGTTTGCTGGTTGGCTTGTTAGCGGGTGGGCTGGTTCGGCATCCGGGACGATTGAGGGTGGCGCTGCCGCTAAAGTGCGGATGGCAAATCGATGGGAATCCTTCTGCTTCGGTCTCGCGGCATAGCCGCCCCGCAGCGCTGCCAGTTGTCGAACTAGCTAACCAGCGAACCAGCAAACCAGCCAACATCCCAGTGCATTAGTCATTGGCTCTAGGCGTTGCGCTGCTCTTGTTTTAACAACGCCCGCTTACGCTCGATTCCCCATCGATACCCTCCTAACCCCCCGTCGGCGGCTACGACGCGATGGCAGGGTACGATCACTGCTGCCGGATTGGCGCCGCAGGCCTGCGCCACGGCCCGGGCGCCGTTCGGCAGGCCGACCTGCCGGGCCAGCTCACCGTAGGTTAGCGTCCGCCCGGCCGGAATCTGCTGCAGGGCCGTCCAGACCTTGCGCTGGAACAGCGTGCCACGCAGATCCAGGGGCAGTGCCTCGGCCGGCTGCGATCCTTGATCGATCAAGGTGACGACCGGTTCGAGCGCCTTGATGAATGCCGATCCGCCGGTGCGCCGGTTGGCCCTCGGGAAGCGGCGCGCCAGCTCCGATTCGAGCGCTTCATCCGATTCCCCCAGCAATACCGCACATAGCCCGCGTGCCGTGGAAGCCACCAGTACCCGGCCGAGGTGGCAGTCCGCCGTCGCGAAACGAATCGTTTCACCTTCGGCGCCGTTTCCCAGTTTCGAGGGGTTCATGCCCAGGCCGTCCTGCGCGGCCTGGTGGGCGCGACTGGAGGAGCCGAAGCCGACTTCCGCGGCGGCGTGCGTGACACCATGCCCGGATCGCAAAAGCTGCGCGAAGCGGTCGATGCGCGAGTGCCGCAAAAAGCGGCCCGGGCTGAGGCCGAAATGGCGGCGGAACAGCCGCTGGAAATGTCCCGGGCTGTAGCCCGCAAGTCCCGCCAGCCCGGCGACGTCGATATCGAAGTCCTCTTCCGCGGCGGTTCGCAAGGCCCGGGCCAGATTCTGCGCTTGTCGGTCGGCGTTGTGCATGATCGAAAGCATAGCCCCGCCGACGGTCCGGCGCATTCCGATTTCTGATCTGTTGCGGCGGGCAGTGCCGTGTCGGCGCAACACGATAAAATAACGGGCTGGATAGCAACTTCAAGGGATGTGCATGCCCGATAGCCTCGGACAACGCCTGCAACAGGCGCACCTGACCGGTGAGAAACTGGTCATGGGCGTGGTCAATGTCACCCCGGACTCCTTTTCCGACGGGGGCGAGTTCCTGGCGCCGGATCGCGCCGTGGCGCATGCGCTCGAACTGGTCGAGGGCGGTGCCGATATTCTCGATGTGGGCGGCGAGTCGACGCGCCCGGGCGCCGAACCAGTGGCAGAGGCCGAAGAACTCGATCGGATTTTGCCGGTGATCGAGGGGATTGTCTCGGCGACGCGGGTGCCGGTGTCGATCGACACGGCCAAGCCGGGCGTCATGCGGCGTGCCGTGGCGGCCGGTGCGGCCATGATCAACGATGTCAACGGCCTGCGCGCCGAGGGTGCACTGCAAACCGTGGCCGAGCTCGATGTGCCGGTCTGCATCATGCACATGCTCGGCGAACCGCGAACGATGCAGAAGAATCCGAGCTACGAATCGGTCGTCGACGATATCCGGGATTTTCTGCGCGAGCGCGTTCTGGCCTGCCGCGAGGCGGGGATCGACGAATCGCGCATCGTGCTCGATCCGGGCTTCGGTTTCGGCAAGACGCTCGAGCACAACCTGCAACTGCTCGCGCGGCTCGATGAACTGGTCGCTTTGGGCTTCCCGGTCCTGGCCGGCATGTCGCGCAAGGCGATGCTGGGGGCGATCACGGGACGTGACAAACCCGCCGACCGGGTGGCCGCCTCGGTGGCGGCGCACCTGATCGCGGCCCGGAAAGGCGCGGCGGTGGTGCGCGTGCACGATGTGGCCGAGACGGTCGATGCCCTGAAGGTTGCACGGGCCGTCGGGCAGGCGGAAAAAACCCGATAGAATGAGGAAATGGCAGCGATGAAGTACTTCGGAACCGACGGCATTCGGGGGCGGGTTGGTGAGCCGCCGATCACCGCCGATTTTATTCTCAAGCTCGGATGGGCCGCCGGCCGTGTGCTGGCCGAAGAGTTCGGCGAGGACACCACGGTGGTCATCGGCAAGGACACGCGCATTTCCGGCTATTTGTTCGAGTCGGCCCTCGAAGCCGGGTTCTCGGCCGCCGGTGTCGACATCCTGATACTCGGCCCCATGCCGACGCCGGCTATCGCGCACCTGACGCGCAGTATGCACGCGGCTGCCGGTGTCGTGATTTCGGCCTCGCACAATCCGTTCGAGGACAACGGCATCAAGTTCTTCTCGCGCGAAGGTCAGAAGTTGTCCGATGATCTGCAGACGGCCATCGAGGAACGCCTCGAGCAGCCGTTCGAGCAAGTCAGCCCGGAGTTCCTCGGCAAAGCCTGGCGCATGGACGATGCCGTGGGGCGCTATGTCGAGTACTGCAAGGGCACGGTGACCTGGGGAACGCGTCTGGACAGCCTCAGGATCGTGGTCGACTGTGCCAACGGCGCGACCTACCGTATCGCTCCGGAGGTCTTTCGAGAACTCGGCGCCGAGGTGATCAGCATCTTCGATCAGCCCGATGGTCTCAATATCAACCGTGAGTGCGGATCCACGCATCCCGGCAACCTGGCCCGGATGGTGACTGCCGAGCGGGCGGATCTGGGCGTGGCTTTCGACGGCGACGGCGACCGGGTGCTGATGGTCGATCACCGCGGCGACCTGGTCGACGGCGACCAGATCCTCTACGTACTGGCCGCCGCGCGCCAGGCCAACGGTGGGCTCGAGGGGGGCATCGTCGGCACGGTAATGAGCAATTTCGGGCTCGAGCAGGCGATGAAAGAGCAGGGCATCGAGTTCGTGCGCAGCGCCGTCGGCGATCGCAACGTCCACGATGCCCTGGTCGAACGCGGCTGGGTGCTGGGCGGCGAGTCCTCGGGGCATATTCTGTGCCTCGACCGGGCAACCACCGGATGCGGCATCGTCAGCGCGCTGCAGGTTCTGGAAGTGATTGCCAGGAGCGGCCGCAGGCTGGCCGAGCTGACCGACGGCATGACCAAATGCCCACAGGTCATGATCAACGTCCCCAGCGGTGGCAACGGCCGTGCGGTACTGGACGGTAATGAAGAAATCGGAGCGGCGGTGCGCCGGGTCGAAAATGAGCTCGGTGGAGAGGGGCGCGTCATCCTGCGCCCGTCCGGCACCGAACCACTCGTTCGGGTGACTGTCGAGGGTTTCGATGCGCAACAGGTTCAACGGCTGGCCGAGGAACTGGCCGGCTCGGTCAAACAGGTACTGACAGCATGACGACACACGATACCGGTATCCCCGTCCTTTCCCTGGCCGACTTCGATGGCCGCAAGGGGGAATTCAGCGACCGCCTCGGCGCGGCCTGGCGCGAGTTCGGCTTTGTCGGCATCACCGACCACGGCATTGAACAACAGGTCATCGACGATGCCTATGCGGCTTTCCGCGATTTCTTCGCCCTGCCCGAAGAAACCAAGATGGCGTATCACCAGCCCGGCAAGGGCGGCGCGCGTGGCTATACCGGTTTCGGCGTGGAGCACGCCAAGGGGCGCGAGGTGCCGGATCTCAAGGAGTTCTGGCACGTCGGCCGCGAAATCGCCGACGCCGAGAATCCGCACCCCGATATCCTCATGCCCAATCTCTGGCCCGAGGAAGTGCCGAGGTTCAGGGAGCGTGCGACAGCGGTCTACAACGCGCTGGAGTCGGTCGGCGACCGCGTGCTCTCGGCCGCTGCCTGCGATCTCGGCCTGGAACCGGACTGGTTCGCCGACAAGACCAACTACGGCAACTCCATCCTTCGGCCGCTGCACTATCCGCCGATCGAAAACGCGCCCGAAGGCGCGGTGCGCGCGGCCCAGCACGAGGACATCAACCTGATCACCCTGCTGGTCGGCTCACGCGAACAGGGCCTGGAGATTCTCACCCGGGACGAGCGCTGGATTGCAGTGACGACGCTGCCCGGCACGATCGTGGTCAACGTGGGCGACATGCTGCAGCGCCTGACCAACCACGTCTATCCGTCCACCACGCACCGGGTGGTGAATCCGCCGGGCGAGGCGGCCAGGCGCTCGCGCTATTCGCTCCCGTTCTTCCTGCACCCGAATCCTGATTTCGTCATCGAGACGCTGCCGGGGTGTGCCAGCGAGGACAATCCGAATCGCTACGAGCCCATCGCCTCGCACGATTATCTGCTCGAGCGGTTGCGCGAAATCGGCCTGATCAAGTAGGCAGCCCCGGCAAATCTACTGCGCGTGCGCCTGACGGCGTCCGGCGGTGCTCGGAATCCTCATGTATTCGCACATACACTGCGGTTCCTGCGCTCCGGCGGCCACCGTCAGCCACCCGCTCGCTACGATTTGCCGGGGCTCCCTTCCCTTTTTCACGTGCGGCGGTAGGCGTCGGCGTCGAAGCGCATTAGTCTGCGGCGGAAGTCGAGGACAAAGCCCGGCCAGATGGTCGTGTTGCGCCCGCTTTCGGGGTGCAGGTACCAGCTGCTGCAGCCGCCTGCGTTCCAGACCGAGTGCGCCAGGCGCTGTTCGATCCAGTCGTTCCAGGCCGTTTCCGCTTCGCGACTGACCTCCAGCGGCCCCTCGCCGGAGTCGAGGTGGTCGAGGGCCGAGAGCAGGTACCGAATCTGCGATTCGATCATCAACAGGACCGAGCTGTGTCCGAGGGCCGTGTTGGGGCCGAGCAGGATGAACAGGTTGGGAAAGCCGTGCACGGTCGTACCCTTGTAGGCGGCCGGGCCGTCGCGCCATTGCCGGGCCAGGTCGCGCTCGTTGCGACCGGTGATCATGCCTTGTGGAACCGGCTCCGTGGCGCGAAAACCGGTCGCCAGGATCAGCGTGTCGGCTTTGTGGTGCCTTCCGGCGGCGTCGACGACACCGGTTTCGGTCACGCGCGTGACGGCGTGGTCCACGAGGTCGGTGTTGTCGCGATTGAAGGTCGGGTAGAAATCGTCGGACAGAATGACGCGCTTGCAGCCGATGTCGTAATTCGGCTGCAATTTCCGGCGGGTCTCCGGGTCCCGGACCTGGCGCCGTCGGTGCCGGTCGGCCAGCCAGCGGTGGCCGGCGCCGAGCCAGTGCCAGCGCAGCAGGGCCGGCACCCGCATTTCGTTACGCGCGAAGATCAAAAATCGCGCCAGGCGTAGCAGGACGGGGAAGCGACGGAACAGCTGCCGACGCAGCGGGCCGATCGGCCGATCGTGGCGCGGGATGATCCAGGCCGGCGTGCGTTGGAAAACGGTCAAGTGCCCGGCCTGTTCGGCGACATGCGGGACGAACTGCGCCGCCGAGGCTCCCGTGCCGACGACCGCGACGCGTTTTCCATTCAGATCGAGCTCGCCGGGCCACTCCTGTGAATGAACAATTTCGCCGGAGAATTCGTCCAGTCCGGGGAAGTCCGGCCAGGCCGGCCGCGACAGGCCACCGATGGCGGTGACGAGTACGTCGGCGGTGTATTGCCGGCCGTGTGCGTCCTCCAGGTTCCACTGGCCGTTGGCGTCGATCCATCTGGCCTGAACGATTTCGGTGCCGGTCTGCAAGTGTTGTTGCAGCCCGTGTTCTTCGACCAGTCGTTCGAGATATTCCTGGATTTCGGCCCGCGGTGCGAAGTGCCGCGTCCAGTCCGGATTGGGCGCGAAGGAGAGCGAGTACAGCCGCGAGGGCACGTCACAGGCGCAGCCGGGATAGCGATTGACCCACCAGGTGCCGCCGACGCCCTCGGCCTTTTCAAAGATCCGGAAGTTCTTTTCGCCACGCTGGCGCAAACGGATGGCGGTACCGATACCGGCGAATCCGGCGCCAATGATGGCGATATGAAGGTGCTTGGCGTCGGGGGGCATCGTTTATTCAGTCTAGCTCAGGGTGGGGCGGCCGCGCGTAGTGGCTTGTCCGTTCCCACGGCTTGGCCAGCGGCTGATGCCGCTGGCTGCCCTGCAGTGCTCGCGGGGAGCGGCGCCGGCGGAACTCACTACGGCCCTGCGGGCCTTCGTTCAGACATCCGCCGGCTGTTTTCCGCTCCCCGCTCCGCGCTTCGGCTGCGCCGAGGTCACGGACAAGCCACTCCGCGCGGCCTTGGTGATTTTGTTTGGGTTGGTTCGCTTGTGTCGTTTGGTTTCGAGGCACCCGCATCAGCTGTCTTTCCAGCACCGTTCCTGTTTCGAACATTCAAATTTCGGTCATTAGAATTTGTTTGGTACTTGGTGCTTCGAATTTGAAAATTTTCAAGCCAGATCGAAAGCCGTAGCGCCACCAGTCGGCAGCCCCCGTTCAAACGGAGCCTAAATCCTCGCCACCCTCACCCTCCCCTTTGCAAGATCCCTCATGTAATCGCCAAAGGCAGCGCGGCTGACCGCCGGGATGGTCACGATCAGCGTGACGCCCTCACTGTCGTATTCCTCGTCGTGCTTGTCGCCCTCGAACTCGGACAGGGCGTGGTGAGCGGCGTCGACGAATTCGAAGGGCAGGGTCAGCCGCAGCCGAACCTTCGGCACGATGGGGGCGCTCTCGGCAGTCCGCAGTGCTTCGTTGGCCGTGCCGCCGTAGGCTCTTGCCAGGCCGCCGGTGCCCAGTTTGGTGCCGCCGAAGAAGCGGGTGACGACCACCACGGTGCGGTCGTAGCCCTGGTTCTCGATGGCCTGCAGGATCGGGCGGCCGGCGGTGCCGCCGGGTTCGCCGTCGTCGTCGAAACGGTAGTTGTCGCCGATCAACCAGGCCCAGCAGTTGTGGTTGGCGGCCGGGTCGCTGATTCGCTCGATGAATTCGCGGGCAGCTTTCTCGTCGTCGACGGGAGCGGCCTGGGCGATGAATCGGCTTTTCTTGACTTCCACCTCGTGCGTGACGGGCGCGAGCAGGCGATAACTCATTTCAGGCGAGCGTCCCGGGGCGCGTTCACGACCTCCGCGTCCACCTCAAACTGGTCCATCAGGATATTGATTCGGTTGCCCTTGTCGAATTGATTGCGCTGTGTCATCGCCTGGCCCTTCTCGTCCCGAACCACGGCGTAGCCGCGCTCGAGTACGGCCAGCGGACTGATGTTGTTGAGCGATCGGGCGACGGCGGCGAGTTGTTGCTGGCGGCCTTCCAGGGCGTGCGTGGCGGCGCGGTCCAGGCGTGCCCGGAGCATGCCGACTTGTCGCTGCAGTTGTTCGAGCTGGCGTTTCGGGTGGCGGGCGGCCAGGCGGCTTTCGAGGCCCTGAAGCTGCCGCTGGCGCGTATCCAGCTGTCGCTTGACGGCGAGTTCGCCGCGGCGAGCCAGTTCTTCCCGACGTCGGGACAATTCGTCCAGGCGTCGCTCGGGATGTTGCTGCCGGAGCCGGTTGTCGGCGTGGTCGAGGCGCTGAGCCTGCTGCATCAGTTTCTGGTCGAGCGCGCGTTGGAGGCGTGAGGCCTGCCGGTCCAGCTGGACGAGCAGTTCGGGGCCGTCGGGCGTGGCGGCGACCGCGGCCGCAGTCGGTGTGGGTGCGCGCTGGTCGGCGACGAAATCGGCGATGGTGAAGTCGGTCTCGTGGCCGACGCCCGATATCACCGGCGTGCGGCAGGCATGAATGGCGCGCGCCAGGTTTTCGTCGTTAAAGGCCCACAGGTCTTCCAGCGATCCGCCCCCGCGCGCGAGCAAAATGACCTGGCCGAAGCCGTGCCGGTCGGCGGCCTCGAGGGAGCGTACGAGCTCCGCCGGGGCGGTTTCGCCCTGGACCTGGCTGGGATAAATGCGCACTTTCGCCCGCGGCCAGCGGCGGCCCAGCGTCTGCAGGATGTCGCGAACGGCCGCGCCCGACGGGGAGGTTACAACGCTGATGCGCTCGGGCCATCTGGGCAGGGCCTTCTTGTGGGCTTCGTCGAACAGGCCTTCGCCCTCGAGTTTCTTCTTGAGCGCCTCGAAGGCCTGGGCCAGGGCACCGGCGCCGGCCTCCAGCAGGCCGTCGGCGATGAGCTGATAATCGCCGCGGGGTTCGTAGAGGCTCAAGCGTCCGCGCACGAGCACCTGCATGCCGTTCTCGGGCCGGAAGCCGACGCCGGCGGCGTTGCCGCGGAACAGGGCACAGCGAATCTGGGCGCGTTGGTCCTTGAGGGTGAAGTACAGGTGCCCCGAGGGTGGCCGCGCCAGGTTGGAAATCTCGCCCGAGAGCCAGAGCCTCGGGAAACCCGCCTCGATATGGAGGCGGACCTCCTTGTTCAGTTCGGCAGGCCGATAGACGCGGGTTTCGGGGCCGGGGGCAGTGAGTGACATGGTCGCCGATTATACCGGCCCGGCACGCCTTCATCTTCGACCGGCTGGAGTAGCGAAACGAAGCGCCGGGTACAGCGGTCCCAGGAGAAACCGGCCGCGAACTCGACACAGCAGTCGCCGTCGACTGACAGGGCCTGGAAGACGGCCTCGCGCAGGTCTTCGTCGAGCGCGCCGTTGCCGCCGTCGGTGATCAGGTCGGCCGGCCCGGGCACCGGGAAAGCGGCCACCGGCACGCCACAGGCCATGGATTCCAGGATCACCAGGCCGAGCGTGTCGGTGCGGCTGGGAAAGACGAAGACATCGGCCGAGCCCATCAACTCGGCGAGTTCCTCGCCGTGGCGATAGCCGAGAAAATGGGCGTCCGGATAACGCTCCCGAAGATCGGCCAAAGCGGGCCCGTCGCCGATGACGACCTTCGAGCCGGGAAGGTCGAGATCCAGGAAGGCTTCGAGGTTCTTCTCGACGGCCACGCGCCCGGCGTAAAGGCTGACCGGGCGCGGTAGCTGAAGCCGATCACGCTCGCCCGGACGAAACAATTGGGTGTCGACGCCGCCGGGCCATATGTGCAGGTTCTTCAGCCGCCGTTCGGTCAGCAGCGACTTCTGCGTCGGCGTACGCACGAAGGTCCGGCTTGCGCGTGAGTGGAACCAGCGCATCCAGGCATAGCCCCAGCTCAGCGGGATTGGCGCGCGCATGCGCAGGTACTCCGGGAAGCGCGTGTGATAGGAGGTCGTGAAGGGCAGGCGGTGTCGGCGGCACCAGCGGCTGGCCGCCAGGCCCAGCGGGCCTTCGGTGGCGATATGAACGGCGTCGAAGGGGCCGCCGGCCATGGCTTCGCGCATCAGCTTGCGGGGTCGCAGCGCCAGGCGGATTTCGGGATAGCCGGGGCAGGGGAAGGTGCGACCGGCGGGCGAGAGCACCGTGACGCGATGACCCAGTTCCATCAGGGCGTCGCGGGTTCTCTCGAGCGTACGGACCACACCGTTGACCTGGGGCGCCCAGGCGTCGGTCACGAGAAGGATGTTCATGCCGCCTTGACTGCGTCCGGGTTCGGTGAGCGCTTGCGCAGCGGCGGCAGGCGCTTGACCACTTCCTGCGTGTCGCTCGAACGGATCAGCTCGATCGTGCCGTCGTGATGTTCGATCAGCGCGGTGCAGCTCTCGACCCAGTCGCCGCAGTTGAGGTAGATGACTTCCTCGCCGACGGCAATCTCGGGACGGTGGATATGACCGCAGACCAGGCCGTCGACCTCGTTGGTCTGGGCAGACCGGCGAACGGCCTCCTCGAAGTTGGACATGAACTTGACCGCTTTCTTGACCCGCTGCTTGAGGTAGGCGGCCAGCGACCAGTGTTCGCGCCCCATCTTCGTCCGAACCCAGTTGACCAGGCGGTTGAGCTTGAGCAGGCCGTCGTAGAGTCGCGAACCGATCAGGCCCAGCAGGGGTGAGCTGACCACGGCTGCGTCGAACTGGTCGCCGTGCAGTACCAGCAGGCGCCGGCCGTCGGCGGTTTCATGGACGATTTCATTGATGACCTCGATATTGCCGATGGTCATGCCGTTGTACTGGCGCATGGCCTCGTCATGGTTGCCGGGCACGAACACCACGCGCGTGTCATGCTTGGCCTTGCCCAGCAGGGAGCGGATGACGTTGCTGTGGCTCTGCGGCCAGTGACGCTTTTTCTTCAGGTACCAGAAGTCGACGATGTCGCCGACCAGGTAGAGCGTCTCGCAACGCATCTCGCGGATGAAATCGAGCAGGTAGTCGGCGCTGCAGCCGGGGAAGCCCAGGTGGACGTCGGAAATCCAGATCGTTCGAACGTTGCGCTTGAAGGGGAACGGGTTGCGCTGTGTCATATCGCCACCTCACCGTGGATGTGACTGGCAGGCTAGAGCCGGCTTGTGGCTGTCCGGTGACGATCGCTTGACGAAACCGTGACGGCGTTGGAGACTGACCGGCATTTCCCTGACTGCCCATCGATTCTGCCATGTCCCGTAACTTTCTGCTCGTTTCGCTTTTGTTGCTGTCCTTCTCCGCTGTCGCCGGCCAGCCCGGCGCGGTCGTCAATGCCCGCATTCACACACTCAACGCCGATACGCCGCTCGTCGAGGCCATGGCCTGGAACGAGGCCGGCGAAATCGTGTTCCTGGGTGATGCCGAGGGGCTGGAATCCAGCCACCCCGATCTCGAAGCCGTCGATGCCGGCGGCCGGACGCTGCTGCCGGGCCTGATCGACGCCCACGGCCATGTCATGGGCCTGGGGCTGGCGCGGCTCCAGGCCGACCTGACCACGGCCGACAGTCTCGAGAAGGCGATCGAGACGCTCAAAGCGCATGCCGATACCCTGCCCGAAGGGGCCTGGCTGACCGGACGCGGCTGGGATCAGACGCGCTGGGAGGGGCAGGCGTTTCCATCCGCGGCCGACCTGGACGAGGCCTTTCCGGAACGCCCGGTCTGGCTGGTGCGCGTCGACGGCCATGCCGGGTGGGCCAACTCGGTCGCTCTGGAGCGGGCGACGAAGGATCTGTCGGGGGACTGGCAGCCGCAGGGCGGATCGGTTCACCGTGACGACGACGGCCGGCCCACCGGCATCCTGATCGATACCGCCATGCGCTTCGTCGAGGACGCCATGCCGGAACCCGGCGAAGCGGTGCGCGAACGCGCACTCGATCTGGCGCTGGCGGAAATGGCGCGCTACGGCCTGACCGGCGTGCACGACATGGGCGCCAGCCTGGCGGATTTTCGCCTTTACAGACGACTCGACCAGGCGGGCGACCTGTCGGTGCGCATCACGGCGTTCGCCGACGGTGACGAGGCCATGCTCGACTGGCTGTGCGAAAACGGCCCACACGCCGGTGAACGGCTCCAGGCACGCTCGGTCAAGTTCTACGCCGACGGCGCGCTGGGCAGCCGCGGCGCGGCCCTGCTCGACGATTACAGCGACGACCCGGGTAACAGCGGCTTGCTGTTCGAATCGGACGAGGCCATGCAGGCCCTTGTCGATCGGGCGATGGGCTGCGGCCTGCAGTTGGGCATCCACGCCATCGGTGATGCCGCCAATCGACAGGTGATCGATGCCATTGCCGCCGGCGAGGGCGATGATCCGGACAATCCGGGGCGTCACCGCATCGAGCACGTGCAGATCATCCATCCCGACGACATCCCGCGTCTGGCCGAACACGACATCATCGCCAGCATGCAGCCCATCCACGCCACCTCCGACATGCGCTGGGCCGGCGATCGCCTGGGCGAGGAGCGACTCGAGGGCGCCTACGCGTGGGCGACCATGCTCGAGCAAGGCATTCACCTGGCTCTCGGTTCGGACTTCCCGGTCGAACCGGTCAACCCCTGGCTGGGCGTGCATGCGGCCGTTACCCGCCAGCGTGACGGCCTGCCCCCCGGCGGATGGCGACCGCAGGAGGCCCTCACGCTCGAACAGGCGTTGAGCGGGTTCACCACTGACGCGGCTCATGCCGGGTTCGCCGAGGAAGAAGTCGGAAGCCTGGCGGTCGGCAAGCAGGCCGATTTCATCATCGTCGACGCCGATCCCTACGAAGTGGAAGCCTCCGACCTGGCCGATGTCGAAGTGTTGCAAACCGTCGTCGGCGGCGAGACGGTCTTCGAAAGTGGTGAATTCTGAGTCAACCTGATCTGCGTTAATCTGTGCACATGTGTCTACACTTTCATTATTCCAGAGCGTTTGAATCACGCACGTGAGCAGTACTGACAACAATTCCGAGTCCCACCGCCTGATCCTGCGTCCCTCGCGCAAGGAAGACTACGACGACATCGCCGAGATCATGGACCGGGTCTACAAGGGCCTGGACGGCGCCTGGGAGCGGGAACAGTTCGAGTCGCAGGTCACGCGCTTTCCCGAAGGCCAGATCTGCATCGAGGACAACGGCAAGGTCGTTGCCGCTGCGATCTCGATGATCGTCAAGTACAGCCGCTGGGGCCAGAGCCACCGTTACTGGGATATCGTCGGCAATGGCTACCTGACCACCCACGACCCGAAAGGCGACGTGCTCTACGGTGTCGATGTCTTCGTTCACCCCGACTACCGCGACCTGCGCCTGGGCCGCCGCCTCTACGATGCGCGTAAGGAGTTGTGCGAGAACCTCAATCTCAGGGGCATCGTGGTCGGCGGCCGGATTCCCGGCTATCGGCATTACGCCGATGAGATGACGCCGCAGCAGTACGTGGCCAAGGTCCGTGCACGCGAGCTGGTCGACCCCATCCTGACCTTCCAGCTGGCCAACGAATTCCAGGTTCGGCGCATCGTCCGCAACTACTTGCCCGACGACGAGGATTCGGCCGGTCACGCGGTGCTGCTCGAATGGGTCAATATCTACTTCGACGAGGGCTCGGAGAAGATGATCGGCGGCCGGCCGTCGGACGTGCGCGTCGGGGCCGTGCAGTGGCAGATGCGCCGGACCGATTCGCTCGAAGATCTATACAACCAGATCGAATACTTCGTTGATGCCGTTTCAGGCTACCAGGCCGATGTCGTCCTGTTCCCGGAATTCTTCAACGGCCCCATGATGGCGCCCTGGAACGATCAGGGGCCGGCAGAGGCGGTGCGGCAGCTGGCCGGTTACACCGAAGCGATCCGCGACCAGATGCTGAAATTCGCGGTGTCCTACAACATCAACATCATCGCCGGCTCCATGCCGGAGTACGACGGCGAGCGGTTGCGCAATGTCTGTTACCTGCTCCGGCGCGACGGCACCTGGGATCGCCAGTACAAGGTTCATGTCACGCCCGACGAGGTGAGCTACTGGGGCCTGAAGGGCGGCGACAAGGTCAAGGTCTTCGATACCGACTTCGGTCGTATCGGGATCCTGATCTGCTACGACGTGGAGTTTCCGGAGCTGCCGCGGCTGCTGGCCGACAGCGGCATGAATATCCTGTTCGTGCCTTACTGGGTCGATACCAAGAATTCCTACCTGCGTGTAAGACGCTGCGCCCAGGCGCGCGCGATCGAGAACGAGTGCTACGTCGTCATCACCGGCTCGGTCGGCAACCTGCCGCGGGTCGAGAACATGGACATGCAGTACTCCCAGGCGGCGGTGTTCACGCCTTCGGACTTTGCCTTTCCGCACGACGCCATCGCGCACGAGGCGACCCCCAATACCGAGACCATGCTGATCGCCGATCTCGACCTCGACAACCTGCGCGAGATCCGTTCGCACGGCTCGGTGCGCAATCTCGCCGACCGGCGCCACGACCTCTACGAACTGCGCTGGAAAGATGGAGACGAATAAACGGGGCGGTAACGACCGCACTGTTATGATGTGTGCAGGCTTGAAGGCAGGAGATCAATGTGAGCACTCTCGTATGGGCCATCATCGCACTGGTTGCCGGGGCCGCGCTCGGCGCTGGCGCTGTCTGGATGTTCGCCGTTCGCCGCGCCGGACCCATGTCCGTCAACGAAATGAAGAAGGAAAACGAGCGGTTTCGAGAGGAGGTCAACGCGCATTTCGTCCAGAGTGCCCAGCTGATCAACGAGCTCACCGACAGCTACAAGAAGGTTTTTGATCACCTCAGCGACGGTGCCGACCGGCTCGTCGACCGGGAAGCCGTGCGCGAGCGTATGCCCCAGGTCGGACATGCCGAAGTGCGCCTGCGCCATATCGGTGCGCCGAAGGATTTCGGCGCCGGTAATCGCGCAAGAGCGGACGACAAGGCTGGAAAGGCCGAAAAGCCGGCATCCGGGCGTCCCGACCCGAAAAGCGAGGGCACGAAGCCCAATGCGGATAAAGGCCCGACCGGCAAGAATTGACGGCGGCGATCAGAGCTTCCGGCTGTAGACGACCGCCCAGCTATTGATGCCCTGGTTGGGTTCTTCCAGGCCCGCATTGGAATAGTGAATGACCCGGAGCCGCAGCGCATCGCGTTCGCTCAGCTGCACCCCCACGGCCAGACGGTCCGCGAATTGCGCCCGCGAACCCAGACGGCGGTCGCCGACTTGTTCATCGCTGAAATACGCCGCGCCGATGCCGGCCTCGACGAAAGGCCGCCAGCCTTCGACATTGAAGTGATAGACGAACACCGGTGAAACCGACACCGACTGCTCGTCGCTGCCGAAGCGCCCGGCTTCCCACCAGGTGTAGGCGACGTTCCAGTAGCCGCCGAGATAACCGGTCTCGCTCTCGAACCAGCGCTTGTCCCAGTCGAACGACAGGCTGATATTCGCCGTAGCCTGCCCCTCGCTCGTCATACCCGGCGCAAGCATCAGCTCGGCAGCATGAGCCGAACTCGACAGAATCAGGATAAATAACAAGGAACGCAACACGGACCTGCCGGTCTTGTTCGTGATCAATTGCATGCGCGGACTCCTGCGCGGCGAGTTGGCAACGCCGGTAGATTACCCCAATAGCGGGTCATGACTGCATTCGGTTTCTACTTACTCGGCCATCTGGCTGTGCGTTGAATTGGCGACGCACAGTGACAAGATCTTGTGTCGTGCCATTAGCCAAAAAAATTATTGTCCACAGATGAACACGGATAAACACAGATACAAAGAATGAAACCCGCATTCGAGAGTCTGTCGACAAACTGGAAATCCGAACCAATGATCAAAGATTTCCTTGTTTCTTGTTCAGTCAGTATCTGTGTTCATCTGTGGACAAATAGTTTTTAAATCAAAGCGCCACCAGATACTGGCTACTGTCTACCGCCCAGAAACACCCGCCCGTCGCTCATTGAACTTCAGGATCGTCACCAGCAGTGCCGGCAGGAAGGTCAGCGTGACCACGGTCGCAAACAGCAGGCCGGCGAGCACGACCACGCCCACGCCCCGATAGAGCTCGGTGCCCTCGCCGGGGATGAACACCAGGGGAGCGAGGCCGAACAGGGTGGTGATCATCGACATCATGATCGGGCGGATACGGGTCGACACGGCTTCGCGTACCGCCTCGACGGCGTCGGTCATGCCCTCGCGCAGGTTGCGCAGGGTGCGATCGACGATCAGGATCGGGTTGTTGACCACCACGCCGAGCAGGATCAGGAAACCCAGCATCGTGATCATGTCGAACGGCTGGCTGATCGCCGGGCCGCCGACCAGGGGAAGCAGACTGCCCAGGCCGTTGAGCAGGGCCAGGCCGGCAATGCCGCCGGCGATGCCCAGCGGCACCGAGGTCAGGATCACGAAGGGCCAGCCCCAGTGCCCGAAGATGGCGACCATGACCAGCGCGCAGAGGATGATGGCGACGATGTAATTCCCGCCCAGCGCCGCGCGCGTTTCCATCAGCTGGTCGCTGGCGCCGGAAATGTCGAGGCTCATCTCTTCGCCCAGGTGGCCCTCGCGGGCGAGCCAGTCCACCACTTCGGTCTGTACCTCGCCCAGGGCGGTTTCGAGCGCGACCGAACGCGGCGGAATGATGTTGAGCGTGACGGTCCGCCGGCCGTTGAGCCGGCGAATGGCGTCGGTATCGACAGTCTCGATTATGTCGGCCAGACTGGCCAGTGGCACGACGCCGGCCTCGGGCACGTAGACCGGCAGTTCCTCCAGGCGATCCAGGCGCTGCTCGCTGCCGGCCTGGCTGAACAGGAAGATGTCGATCTTGTCGTCGCCGCGGAAGTATTCGTCGATGAAAGCGCCGTCGGTCAGGGCCGCCACCGAAAAGCCGAGGTCGGCCCCATCGATGCCCATCTCGGCGGCGCGTTCCCAGTCGGGGCGAATTTCGACCAGGGGCTGATCCAGCGAGAGCGAGGACGGCGAGGAGCCCAGGCGGGGATCGTCGAACAGGTTCTCGGCGCGATCGTAGGCCAGCCGCGCCACGCGGTAGATATCGGCCAGTTCGCGGCCGGTGATATCGAGATTGACGCTGCGTGTGCCGCCGTCGTTGCTCGAGATGATCGAGCCTCTGCTCACGAAGGCGCGCATCCCCGGATAGGTCTCGTAGTGCGCTTCCAGGGCGTCCATCAGCGGCTCGATGTGGCCCGGATCGACGGACTCGGCCAGTACCCAGATGTTGTCGGTGCTGATCGACAGGTTGAGGTAGGCGATGGCCGGCACCTCGCTTTCGCCGCGCTCGAAGCGCGCCGGGTCGTCACCGACGAAGGGCATCAGGTAGTCCTCGACCTGCTCGCCGATACGCCGCATCTCCTCGAGGTTGTAGCCCGGCGGGGCGATCATGGTCGCGAAGGTCTTGGGTTCTTCGCCTTCGGGCAGGTATTCGGCCGGTGGCGTGAGCGTGATGATGATCACGGCGACGCCGACGAAGACCGACGCAAGTGTCGCCCATCGCCGCCGGGTCGATTCGATCAGCCATCCCACACCGGAGAGAATGCGGTCGCGCAAGGCATGACCGTGCGCCCGGCCGGTATCACGTACGCCGAAGTTCATGCGTGCGCTCAGCGTCGGTACCACCGAGATGGCGACCAGCATGCTCGCCAGAATGGAGGCCGATATGGCCACGGCCACGTCGGAATAGAGCTGGCCGGCTTCCTGCCGGATGAAGAAGATCGGCGCGAACACCAGCACGGTCGTCATGGTCGATGCCAGCACCGCCGGCCAGACCTGCCTGACGCCATCCAGCGCGGCGGCCATGCGGTCCAGACCCTCGCGCCGCCGGCGTTCGATCGCCTCGAGCACGACGATGCTGTTGTCGAGCGTCATGCCGACGGCAAAGGCCACACCGGCGAGCGAGATGACGTTGATGGTCCGCCCGGCCGCCAGCAAGCCGAGAAAGGCGGCGATGGTGCAGATCGGTACGCCGATGACACCCACCAGGGTGGCGCCGAATGAGCGCAGGAACAAAAACATCACCGCGGTGGCGAGCAACGCGCCCAGGATCAGGTTCTGCCAGACATTGGCGACCGAGGCCTGCACGTAGCGCACGTCGTCGCTGGTCAGTCCCATCTGCATGCCGGCCGGTTCGAGTACTTCGGCGTTGATTCGCTCGACTTCCGGCAGGAGAGCCTGCTTGATGTCGATGACGTTGGAACCGGGTTCGCGGTCGACGGAGATGCTCATGCTCGGCTGCCCGCCAGCGAAGCTCAGGTCGCGCTGCTCGTAGTAGGAGGCCTCGACGTTGGCGACGTCTTCGAGTCGTACAAGGCTGTCATCCTGGCGATCGACGATCAGACGCTCCATTTCTTCGAGGCTTTCGAATCGCCCCACCGTGCGCAGCAGGTAGCGGCGCTTGCCCAGTTCGACGTCGCCGGCTGAAGTGTCGCGGTTGCGCCCGCGCACGGCGTCGCGCACCTGAGTGAGCGTGATGCCGCGTTCGGCCAGGGCGCCGGGGTCGACGAGAATGCGGATCTGGCGTTCGGCGCCGCCGCCGATGTTGATCCGCGACACGCCATCGACCCGCTCCAGGCGCGGGCGTACGTTGTCGTCGAGAAAGTCGTACATCAGCCGCATGTCCAGCTCGAAGGGGTTGTCCTCCAGCGGTGTGATGCGGAAGTACATGAAAGAATTCTGCGAAAACGAACTGGCTTCGAGCCGCGGCTCGTCGACGTTTTCCGGATAGGAGGGCACCTGACTGAGCGCGTTGTTGACCCGGATCAGCGCCTCGTTGATGTCGGTGCCAAAGGGAAACTCCAGCTCGATCTCGGCCCGCCCGTAGCTGGCCGTCGAGATCATGCGGTCCATGCTCGGGATGCTGCGCAGGTACTGCTCCTGCTCGATCAGGATTTCCTTCTCGATGTCCTGCGGTGTAGCCCCGGGCCAGCTCGTTTCCACGCCGATAACCCGGACTTCCAGGTCGGGAATCATCTGCACCGGGATGCGCAGGGCCGCAAGCACGCCCAGTACCGCAATGATCAACACGACCACGGTGAGGATGACGCCGTGGCGGATGATGCCCTCGAACATCAGTTTTCACCCTCGACAATGCGCACTGCCTCGCCCTCACTGAGCACCTCGTTACCGCGGGTAATTACCCGCGCATCCTTGGGCAGTTCGCCTTCGAGCTCGACGAGATCGCCGATATTCCGCTGAACGACGACTTCCCTTTCGGTGGCGCGGTTGCCGCCATCCTCGATGATCCACACCGTCGTGGTGCCATCGGGGTAGCGCAGGATCGCGTCGCGCGGTATGCGCACGGTGGTTTCGTCGCGCTCGATCATGAGCTCGACGCCGGCCGACATGCCCGGCGTGATGCGGCCGGAATCGTCATTGACCAGAAGCCGGAGCAGGAAAGTACGGGCGGTAGGGTCGCTGAGCGGTACGCGCGCGTGCACGCGGGCATCGAGTTCGCGCTCCGGATCCACATCGGCCCAGGCCCGGACAGTCACATTTTCCCGATCACGCAAGTCCTGCCAGTAACGTTGCGGCACGCGCACGTCCAGCCAAAGCTCGTCGACCTTGACCAGTTCGACCACCGCCGAGCCCGGATCCACCCATTCTCCCCGGTCGAAATGGCGCTGGCTGATGACGCCGTCGAACGGCGCGGAAAGGCGATGGCGATCGAGGCGTTCACGCTCGCGCGAGAGTTCACTTTCGGCCCGTGCAAGTGCCGCCTCGGCCAGTACGACGGCGGACTCGCGAGCTCGGCGCTCGGTTTCGGGAAAGAAACTGTCGTCGCCGAGCCGGCGAGCTTCCCCGGCCAGGCGCCGGGCTTCGGCGAGCGATGCCCTGGCTTCTTCCCGGGCGGCCTCGGCCCGGGCCACGTCCTGCTCGACCAGGCCGACGTCGAGTTCGACCAGTAGGTCGCCCCGCTCGACGGCATCGCCGGCATCGACGTGGATGGTCGAAATCAGCCCGGACTCCTGTGTCGACAGGCCCGAAACCTGGCGCGCGACCAGGTTGCCGGTCATACGCAGCGATTCCGTGCTGCGGCCCGTGGTCGGCTCGATGGCCTGCACCGGCGTCCGGGCCGCCCCGGTCATGGCTTGGCAGCCCAGGATGGCAACCAGCAGGAACTGCACTGCAAGACGCTTCATTGATCTGAATCCATCGAGTCGATCACTCGTTGCGAGTCCAAGCGGTTATCGTAGACGACTCGCAGTGAGACCGAGGACGGATTCGTCAAATGAAGCATCAAAGAGAAGGTGATCGAAGGGGATATGACGCGATGCGATCCGGTATGGGGGTGGCGGATTGAACAAGCACTTCACACTGTTCGCCACGGCGCCTCGTGGACTGCAGGATCTGCTGGCGACGGAACTCACGGCGCTCGGTCTCGAGGGTGTCCACGCGCAGCGCGGCGGCGTGCTGTTCGAAGGCACACTCGTCGATGCCTACCGCGCCTGCCTGTGGTCGCGGATTGCCAACCGGGTGTTGTTGCCGCTTGCCGAATTCGAGGCCGAGGACGACGACGGACTCTATCGCGGTGTCTCGACCATCGATTGGTCGATGCACCTCGGCCCGGACAACACGTTGGCGGTGGACTTCACCGGCATCAAGGCGGCCATCACCCACAGCCGCTTTGCCGCCCAGCGCGTCAAGGATGCCGTTGTCGACCAGATACGCGAGACGGTCGGTGGCCGGCCGTCCGTGGATATTCGGCAGCCTGACGTTCGCATCAATGTCCACATGCACGGCGAGCAGGTGACCGTGGCCATCGACCTGTCCGGCGATAGCCTCCACAAGCGCGGCTATCGCGAAACCGGTATTGCCGCCCCGCTGAAGGAAAATCTCGCCGCCGTCATGCTCTACCGGGCCGACTGGCCACGGATTGCCGCCGACAGGGGCGGTTTTGTCGACCCGATGTGCGGCACGGGAACCCTGGCCATCGAAGCCGCCTGGATGGCGTCCGACACCGCCCCGGGCTTACTGCGCACCGGGTTTGGTTTTCAGCATTGGCGCGGCCATGACGACAATGCCTGGAAGGACCTGGTCGACGAGGCCCTGGAGCGCCAGGAGAAGGGAATGGAACACCTGCCGCCGATGGTCGCGTTCGACCACGACCGCCAGGCGGTTCGCCTGGCCCTGGTCAATGTCGAGCGTGCCGGACTGGCAGGCCGTGTTCACGTCGAACGACGCGAGCTCGGGGAAGCCACCGCGCCGTCGGGCGTGCGGACCGGTCTGGTGGCCACCAATCCGCCCTACGGCGATCGCATCGGGGAACAGCACGAGTTGTTGCCGCTCTACCTCAAGCTGGGCGAGACACTGCGAAGCCATTTTCCCGGCTGGCGGGCGCTGGTACTCAACGGCGCCGGCTGTCGTATCGGCCTGCAGCCGGACAAGAGCTGGCAGTTCTTCAACGGGCCGCTCGAGTGTCGGCTGGAGCGTTTCGAGATCGGCGCCGATGCCGCCGCTTCGACCGGGGAGCAGGCGGCACCGGATCTGACGAATCGACTGCACAAGAACGAGCGCCAGCTCAGGAAATGGCGCAAGCGCGAAGGGATCACCTGCTACCGGCTCTACGACGCCGATATTCCCGAGTACGCCCTGGCCGTCGACGTTTACGGCAGCGAGTCCGGCGACTGGTTGCACGTGCAGGAGTACGAGCCGCCGGGCAGCGTCGATCCCGGTAAGGCGCAGAATCGCCTGCGTGCCGCTCTCAGCGCCATTCCGGCCGCTGCCGGCGTGCCGCCGGAGCGGATGGTCTTCAAGGTGCGGCGCCGGCAGCGCGGCAGCGAGCAGTACGAACGCATGAGCGAACAATCGCGCACGCTCATCGTGCGCGAGGGCCACTGCCGGCTGGAGGTCAACCTGACCGACTACCTCGATACCGGGCTGTTCCTGGATCACCGGCCGGTGCGACAGTGGCTGGCCGAACACGCCCACGGCAAGCGGTTATTGAACCTGTTCTGCTACACGGGCGCCGCGACGGTGCATGCTGCTCTCGGCGGTGCCCGGGCGACGACGAGCGTCGATCTTTCAAATACCTATCTCGACTGGCTGCGGCGCAACCTGGAACTGAACGGCTGCGACATGGACCGGCACCACGTGATTCACGCCGACGCCCGCGACTGGCTGGCCCGCTGCCGCAATCGTTTCGACCTGATCTTTCTCGATCCGCCCAGCTTCTCGAACTCCAAGCGCATGGACGGCGATCTCGATATCCAGCGCGACCATGCTGAACTGGTGGCCGAGGCGATGCGCTGCCTCGATCACGCGGGCACGCTGGTGTTTTCCACCAACCTGCGCAGTTTCTCGCTCGACGCGGCGATTGAACAGGCGTTCGAAGTCGAGGATCGGACGCGCTGGTCGATTCCGAAGGATTTCGAGCGTAACCGTCGCATTCACCAGTGCTGGTTCATTCGGCACCGCGAGGGCGCGGCCTCGGACGATCCCGGGCAATCAGGATTGGGGTGAACCCGCCTGCCCGGGCGCGAAGTAGAGTAGTCGCCAGTCGGCTTCCGCGGTGAATGCATGCTCGCTTGAGTACACCTGGAGTTTGCCGTCGGGAGAGACGCTGCCGATCAGCAGCCAGTCCTCGCCCGGTTCGCCCAGCCTTTCTTTCAGCTGGTCCAATTCGAAACGCTCGCTCAGGCGCGTCGTCTGGATCGTCCAGCCGTCGTCCAGTCGTTGGTCCAGCGAACGGGCGTCCACGGGCGGTTCGAAGGCAAAGTAGCCGCGCTGTTGCAGCGTCAGGCGTCGCTGCTCGTCGCTCGACTCGCTCGGGGGTGAGAGCTGGAATGTGCGGTGATGGCCGAACTCGCCGCCCAGCGCCTTGCACACCAGCGCGTTGTAGTAGTCGTTGTCGGTCGCACTCAGCAGGTAGCTGAGATGCTCGTCCTCGAGCTCGTGCTCGGCATGCTCGGACAACACTTCGCCGTAGTATGTGCGGATGCCGTCCATGCGCGCCGCTTTGAGCCGATGCCACGAGCCGTCGGCAATCAGGACATCGATGTGGAGGTCCTCGAGAACGTTGGCCAGCGCACGGGTCCAGTCGCTGGCGCCGACGATCAGCAGACCGTTTTCCTCTTCCGCGGCCAGTTTCAGCCTGCGGGCGAGCGGCCCGAGGGTCAGGCCGTGGATGACCACGGTCACCAGGATGACCAGGAAAACGAGCGGCATCAGGATTTCGGCTTCCGGGTAGCCGGCGGCAACCAGCGCGGGGCCGAAAATACTGGCGGTGGCCGCGGCCACGATCCCGCGCGGCGCGATCCAGGCCATCAAGAGCCTGTCCTGCCAGCGCATGGGTGCGCCGATGGTTGCCAGTGCAATCGTCAGCGGACGGACCACCAGGAGCACGGCCAGCACGAACAGCACCGAGGACATGCTGATCAATTGAAGATGCGAGGCGTCGAGCTGCGTGGGGATGACGATGAACAGCACCGACAGCAGGACGACGGTGAGATTTTCCTTGAAGTGCCGCAACGGTTCGCGTTCGACCAGCTGCATATTGCCGATCACGAGTCCCATCACGGTAACCGTCAGCAGGCCGGCTTCGTGCTGCACCTGGTTGCTGGCCCAGTACGCGGCCAGCACCAGCACCATCAGCATCGGCGGTTTGAGATGGGTCGGCACGGCACCACGGCGGTAGAACCAGCCGGTCAGCCAGCCGCCCAGCCCGCCGAGCAGAGCGGCGACGGCAACGGCCTTGCCCAGGCCGAGGAGCACCGATGTCCAGTCTTCGCCCGAGATCGTGAAGTACTGGAAGGCCAGGACAGCCAGCAAGACGCCGACGGGGTCGTTGACGATGCCCTCCCACTTGAGCAGGGAGGCGGATTCCTTGTTGAGGCGGGCCTGCCTGAGCAGCGGCAGGATGACGGTGGGTCCGGTGACGACCAGGATGGCGCCGAGTACGATGGCCACCGGCCAGGTCAGCCCCGCCACGAAATGGCCGGCCAGCGCACCCAGCAGCCAGGCCAGCAGTGGGCCGATGGTCGTGAGCCTCGCGACCCCGTGGCCGACCCGGCGGAACTCGCCCAGTTTGAGGTCCATCCCACCTTCGAAAAGGATGATGGCGACACCCAGGCCGATCAGCTCGGTCAGCTCTTCCGGCGCCATGGCGAAATCGATCACTCCGGTCACCGGGCCGAGCACGAGACCGCTGGCGATCAGAATCACGATCGCCGGCAGGCGGATCTGCCAGGCCAGCCACTGGCTGGCCAGACCGGCGCCCAGGATGATTAGAAGCAGAGTAGCCAGATGCATCGTTGCTGTCCCCGGCCGAGGATTCTCGGTAGCGATTGCGACCGGGGCATTCTAACCACTATGGATTTTGGCGGGGTAGATGGCGGAATCGGGTTGTCCAGAAACAACAAAGCCGGCGCAATGGCCGGCTCTGTCTCGGGGATCCTGGTGGAGGCGGGGTCTATCGAATGGTGCCGTTAATGCGCTGAACATAAAGATATTAATAGCCAGGCTATTGTTTCGTTGCCCCCAAAGTTGCCCCCAAGCATGATGCGCCAAGCCGGGTAAGATGATGGCTAGGTCAACTTGGTCAAAGCTCGTCCGCGCCTTTGGACACTTTGTAGCGCTTCACGAAATAGCGAGTTGCCTCAACCTGAATGCGATCAATGTGGTGAACTTCTACCGTTTCGGTGTCGATTCGCAATGCGCTTTCCCTGGAGTCCTCTTGTTGTGGCGATGAGACAAAATAAACCAGGCCGCCGTGCGAATTCTCGTATCCAATAAGACGTTCCGTCTTGACCGCGTACGGAGTGTCCTCCTTTATGGGGTCCGGAATTTTATCAAATACGGAGTAATCTGGTACTGGCTCGTTCTCGCTTATCTCCCACAGTTGGGCTGAGGTGCTTGTTCCTTCTGGCAGATTTAAGTTCTCCACACGTGAGGATTTGTGGAATAGCACGACATTACGACCTTCATCTCCTTTTTGAATAGACCGGTAAATAATGCCGTCAATTTTCGGCTCCTCTCTGCTGGCCAAGTAATCGGCAATCCCTTGTGTAACCAAGTAATCGTCAGATTCTCTTTCCGGCATTACTGGCATGGTGAGTTGATCGCTGAGTCGTCGGAGAAATTTCGCCTTCTGCAGCCTGCTGATATAAGACGTGTCAAAGATGCTTCCTTCGACATAGATTGACCGCAAGGCCTCGACGTCCAGCAGCTGAAGTGGTCGAATGATCTCGAACTGTGCGACTGCGACTCGACTACCTACCGGAGGTCGGACCTCAGCCAGAGCGACGTCTGGTTCGGTTGCCCCGTAAAAGACAGAAATTCCGCTCGCATTCATGCGCCCGGCATTGGCCGCAGAGAAAGGTGGTGGTCCGATTTCTTGGTCAGGACGCATGAGTGCGGATTCCAGTTTGTCACCGGACTGAAAAACTCTTGCACGATAGAGTTGAGCGATGTGACAAGTGGGGCCGACGCCCATAATTACGGGATCGGATTGGAGTGTGATGTGCTCGCCTAAGTCTTCAAATATGGAGTCAAGGATCGCCTCTGCTTCACGGTTGAAGACTCGTGTCTCGGTTTTCAGGGTTTGTTGAAAGTAAGCCCATCCTTCTTGGAGTTCATAATCTTCAACGCCTTTCTCATCGTAGTGGGCCTCGATATCATAAGGGTTCTCCTCTCCAGCCACGGCTGCATCGAAGTCATAGTGGCGCTCTTCTAGAACTTGCCGGACGTGCTCAGCGATCCTTTCATCGATATGAGCTGTTTCGCAGATGACCTCAGCTACGGGTTCTCCACGCCGCTCCCATTGGTAGAATATGTCCTTGTCGCGGTGCAAGGCATATTGCAAAGCGGTAGGCTCGTCCTGCGTACGCTCATAGTGGTCTACGAGAGCCGCGTCGACACGGTCCGCTAAATCGCAGATCGTGATGACTTTTTTTGTCTCACTGCAATAGGTGCAATCGCCCTTATCCCCGTTCCGCTCAACTTCAGCCTTTAGGTAGGCTTCACCGATGCAGCCCGAACAAATTAGGTAGTGCGCCAGTACTTCTGGTTCGATTTCGTCTTCACTCATTTGAGGTTTCGCTTCCGGTGTTTCTATCTAAGCTCACTGGCAAAGGCTTGCAGGTCGGTCGGTAGTAAAATCGATTGACAGCTTGTTTGGAAGTAATTCCTGGCTCCCTTCCTCCAAAATCCTTGTAGCGACACACTATAGAGCCGGTACACATCTGATTGGCGCTTCGAACTCAATTGCTAACTTTGACCAGACTGCCTCACGGCTCGTTATCACCCCTTATTATCGATCCTACCGCACGGGTACCTCAATCCCTTGGAAATCCCCTCTCCTCGATCACTTCAGCCCAGCGCCGGACGGCGGCCGGGCTGTATAGCTCGGGATCGTTTTGCTTGGCGATGAATTCGACAAGCTCTGAAGGATCAACGTGCAGGCCGTCACAGGCATCCTTCGCCATGCGGAAAAGGTCGGCTCGGCTGCCATCCGTGCCGTTCGCGCTTGTGTCCGTAGGTTGGCGGGAATGGCGCAAATGGGATTCGGGGTACCCCTGAAAGCCACTGTTTTTAGCATTTGCGCCATTCGCGCCATCTTTTTGGGGCGGGGGTTCAGAGACACGAATGCGCCACCGTGAACCTTGCCCGAATCCAGAACGGACACTTTCGACGCCTGCCTGCCTTCTGGCACGTTGTACTGTTCGCCAGGCCAGCCCTTCCTTGTTCGCCGCCTTCTTGATTTCGGCTGCCTTCATCGGACCGTGGGCGAGCATGTCCTGTAACCAGTCGACGGCCTCGTTTTTTTCGTCCCGTTCGTCGCTGTCGGGTTGCAATGCGTCGGATGCATCGACATCAACGGGGTCAGGGTCCCAATCCAAGACCGCGACCGGGCCGACTCGGGTATCGTTCGTAACGATCCGATAAGCGAGCCCGCCAATATCGGGAGCGATGTTCGAGCCACTGGGCAACAGCAGGCGGCGGTCTTCATCGTCCTGATCCTTGGCGACCAGCCAACACGCTCGGGCCGTTGCGGTAAACGCCAGGCTGCCGGAGACTCGATACAGGGCGTTGTTGCTCCCGCCCTTGTTGAGGTGGGATACCGCGATCACCGCCACGTCGTGTTTGCCGGCCAGCTTCGCCAAGGGGGCAAGCAGCTCGCGAATATCGCTGTTCTTATGGCTGTCTGTGCCGCCTAGGTAGGCCGTCACCGGGTCGATGATCACTGCCACCACATCACTAAGTGCAACCAGCTCGGAATCCAGCCGGGCCATATCCCGTTTCAGGTTGAACATCCGCTCTCTTACTTCGAGCGATTCCGGGTCGGCCTCTTGGACGGTTTCGAGGATATGGACGCGGGATATATCCGCTTGCGCCGCCTCTAGTCGTGGTCGGATGGTGTCGGCTGCATCATCCTCGGCACTGGCGAATATCACTGCACCGCGCGGTGGGTACGAACCATCAACCGGCCAAGGTTGCCCGGCTGTGATTCGGGCGGTTATGTCGGCGGTCAGTAGCGACTTGCCTAGTTTCGGATCACCGGCAATCAGGGTCAGTTTCCCCCGCGCTATGCGGTTCGGCCATAACCACCGGATTGGTTCGGGCTTGATCTCCGATAGAGGGCGGGTCATTCGTTCAGGCTGTGCGACCTGAGAAAACTTCATCTTGACCGCCTCCAATCTTTCGGCGGCGTGTAGGTCGTTAAAGTCTCCGGCGCGTCCGGGTTCGGCCACGATCCCGCCAACCTCTCGGGCCGCTTCGGTCGCCTTGGCGATACCGGGGTTGCCTTCCGTGTTGCGGTCATCGTCGGCAGCGATGATGATGCGGGCCTCGGATAGCTTCGCGCGGATTGCTTCGGCTACCGGCTTCAGGTTTCCGGCGTTGAGCGCCACCGCTACCGCGTAGCCGGTCGCCTGGTGGATACTGGCCGCCGTGGCGAATCCTTCGGCTACTATCACCAGCCCGTCAGGCTTGCCAATGGCGTAATAGTTGCCCGCGATCTCCCCGCCGGGGTGAAACCTCTTACTGCCTTGGGCGTCGATCCGTTGAAGGGATCGAATCTCCCCGGCTGCATTCCTGATCGGCACCAGTAGCCGGTCGGATTCGATACGGATGCCGTGCGGCTCGATACCTTTGGCGACCAGGTACGGGTGATCGGTCGGGGCCGGCTGAGCTTTGCGCCATGCTTCGGCGCATTCCTTCGCGGCTTCGTCCTGGGCGGACCTACGTTCCCGCTCGGCTTGCTCCCGGGCTTTGCTGATCTCGGCAGTCCACCGTTTGCGCTCGGCTTCGCTTGCAGGCTTGCGGGCCTGCCATGTTTCGTTCAGGCCGGTTGACCAGTCGCCAAACTGCCCGCCTTCCTCATCCTCGAACAGCTTGCACCAGCCGGCGCGGTTGCTGGCGGGCTTGCCATGGCCCGGGAAGCGCTGGAACTTTCCTGGCTCGACTGCCTCCGGGGGCTTCAACCCGGCGTCGCGAATGGCTTCTCGGAAATTAGATTTTGCGTCAGACATTGCCAAAGCCCCTCACCGCGCAGCCTGGCGACTGGCCTCAATCTGCTGCTCCAGCCAGTCATCCACTTCCGATTCGATCCAACCGACAGCACGGCCGCCGAGGGAGATGGGTTTGGGAAAGGTGCCTTCCGCGATGCGTAGATAGATCGTGGAACGTGACAGGCCGGTACGGGCCTTGACGTGGGGAAGTCTGAGGATTACTTCAGCCATGTTTGCGCCTCCTTGGGCGGTGATGAACATGGCTGGGATTCTGCGCAGCGAAAACTACGATGTCAGCGGGGAAATAGTTGAACAATTCCCCCGGCTTTAAGGTTTAGATTTTTTTCTTGCGCGCTCGTAGGTGCGTCGGACGGTATCAGGTGATTTGTGAAGTTCCTGAGCAAGTTGATCGTAAGCCTCTGTCGGCGAATACCCGAATCTGATCAATTCTTGGGTCTTCAGAATCATGTAGCCCTTTTGTCGTCGATCTTCCTGTCGGCCACGCTTCGGAGGTTTGATATGCAGTGAATCCACGGTTAGTTTTTTTTCCTCTATTTCCAAAATGGCATCAAGCACCACATGAGAATAAGCCGACCAGGCAGCCTCAGGAAGACGGCCTTTATCAAGTAGATACGAGGCCTTCAAGATTTCGTCGGTGCTTTTGAAAGAAATTTCTTCTGGAGCAAGTTTCGACCACTTCCTCCCCAGGGATTCAGCGCTTTCGATCCACTCCTCAGCTTTGGCCCTGTCTTCCGTTTTCTCTATCGCGTGGGCAATCGGGTCATTTGGATTCAGAATCTTCATGGGCTCACTGACGTCTACTGTTGAGGAATGTTAAGGGGCTCATTGGGGCAGGCTGACGACGATCTGCTCGCGAGGAAAGGAACGACGCATATATGCTCCGGCATCCCGGGAGGCCTTCTAGCTGCCCCGGAAGTTGGCTCCAGGCCGGTTGTTGCTTGTCGACTTCCTGCACACCCCTGGAGCCGATATCGGCGAGTCGCGCCGACTGTCCGGTCAAGCTCGGTGCGGTCGTTTTGGATCTTCCTCTCCAGCAAGGCGATTACCTCGCTGAGGCTGGCCGCGGGAGAGCGTGTATCGGATCCTGAGGGCATTGGCGGCAAGGAACCTCCTATTGCAGCAGGTCGCTCCAAGCAGTTGCAATTCCTTGGATTATAGTAGACGAATCGGTACAGTACGGGACTTGGGCGGCCAGCGAAACAAGGGCGGGCATGATCGACAAGAAAAACCTCTCGGAACGAGACATCTGTACGAAATTCATCACTCCTGCGCTGCGCAAGGCGGGCTGGGACGAGATGCTGCAGATCCGGGAGGAGGTCAGCTTCACCAGGGGGCGCCTGATCGTGCGCGGCAAGCTGGTCAGCCGGGGGAAGGCCAAGCGGGCCGACTACGTCCTCTACGTCAAGCCCAATATTCCAGTCGCGCTGATCGAGGCCAAGGACAACCGCCACAGCGTCGGGGACGGCATGCAGCAGGCCCTCGGATACGCCGAGACCCTGAATATTCCGTACGTGTTTTCGTCCAACGGGGACGGCTTCGTCTTCCACGACCGGACCGGCGCCAGCGACCAGCCCGAGGCCGATCTGAATCTGGACGACTTCCCCGCGCCCGAAGACCTATGGCAGCGCTACCGGGCCTGGAAGGGTCTGGACCCGGAGGCCGAGAAGGTGGTGCTGGAGGACTACCACGACGATGGCAGCGGAAAGACACCCCGCTACTACCAGGTCAACGCCATCAACGCCACCATCGAGGCCATCGCCAAAGGTCGAGACCGCATCCTGCTGGTTATGGCCACAGGCACAGGCAAAACCTACACGGCGTTCCAGATCATCTGGCGGCTCTGGAAATCGGGCCGGAAAAAGCGAATTCTGTTCCTGGCCGACCGGAACGTCCTGGTCGACCAGACCATGGTCAATGATTTCCGGCCATTCGGAGGCGCGATGGCCAAGCTCTCGACCCACTCGAAAACCATCGAGCGGGCCGACGGATCGGATACGGAGCTGCCCCTGGCCGTAGACCGCCAGCGGCGAATCGATACGTCGTACGAGGTGTACCTCGGACTGTACCAGGCCATCACCGGCCCTGAGGAGAGCCAGAAGCTTTTCCGGGAGTTCTCACGGGATTTCTTCGACCTGATCGTGATCGACGAATGCCACCGTGGCAGCGCGGCCGAGGATTCGGCCTGGCGCGAGATTCTGGAGTACTTCGAGTCGGCTACCCAAATCGGCATGACGGCAACACCCAAGGAGACCAAGTACGTCTCCAACATTGCCTATTTCGGGGATCCGATTTACAGCTATTCCCTCAAGCAGGGCATCCGGGACGGCTTTCTGGCCCCGTACAAGGTCGTCAAGGTGCACATTGACCGCGATGTGGAGGGTTACCGCCCCGAGAAGGGCCAGCTAGACCGGGTTGGGCAGCCGATCGAAGATCGGATCTACAACACCAGGGATTTCGATCGGCACCTGGTCCTGGACGAGCGCACCAAACTGGTAGCGAAGAAGGTGACCCAGTTTCTCAAGGAGGCTGGAGATCGCTATCAGAAGACCATCGTGTTCTGCGTCGATCAGGAGCATGCCGCTCGCATGCGACAGGCGCTCGTCAACGAAAACGACGATCTCGTGCTGGAGAACCCTCGCTACGTGATGCGGATCACCGGAAACGACCCGGAGGGACAGGCCCAGTTGGGCAACTTCATCGACCCGGAGTCCAAGTGGCCGGTGCTGGTGACGACCTCGCGGCTGCTCTCGACCGGGGTAGACGCCCAGACCTGCCGGCTGATCGTGCTCGATCGCGAGGTGGGCTCGATGACCGAATTCAAGCAGATTGTCGGCCGTGGAACCCGGGTGCACGAGGACACCGGCAAGTACTATTTCACGCTGATCGACTTCCGTGGCGCGACCAGCCACTTCGCCGACCCGGATTTCGATGGCGAGCCCGTGCAGATCTACGAACCCAGCGGCCCCGGTCCGATCGACCCACCTGAAGCGCCGCCGACCGACGAGGAAGGCGAAGATCTCCCCGAGGCGCCCGGCGAGGACGAAACGATTCTCGACGATCCGAACATGCCGGAGCCGCGCTCGGAACCGCGGCCGAAAGTCTACGTCGACGGCGTCTCCGCCGAGATCGTCGCCGAGCGAGTGGAATACCTAGATGGCAACGGCCAATTGGTGACAGAGTCGCTGCGGGATTTCACGAAGAAGGCGCTGCGCAAGCGCTTTGCCAGCCTGGACGACTTCCTTCGCCGCTGGAAAGCCGCAGAGCGCAAGCAGGCACTGCTCGAGGAGCTGGAAGCCGAGGGCTTGCCGCTCGATCCGATCCTGGACGAGCTCGGCAAGGACCTGGATCCATTCGATCTGATCTGTCACGTGGCGTTCGGCGCCAAGCCGCTGACGCGACGTGAGCGGGCCGATAACGTCAGGAAGCGCGATGTGTTCAACCGCCATGGTGAGCAGGCTCGAGCCGTTCTCCATGCGCTGCTCGAAAAATACGCCGATGAAGGCGTCCTGAACCTGGACGATACGAATGTGTTGCGAATTCCGCCCTTGGATCAGCTGGGTACGACGGTCGAACTTGTGCGTTCGTTTGGTGGCAAAGCCGCTTTTGAGAAAGCCGTGCATGAACTTCAGACCGAAATGTATAGAGATTCCGCCTGATGAAAACTATTGGACAATCTTCCCTAGAATCTTATTGCCCTGACGAAGCAAAATTTAAGGCACGCCGATGCGCTGACATAAGAAAAGGGAATGCTATCGAAGTATCTGATTTTCTGCACTTGTCCAGGCTTGTTGCCGAGTTGCAATATAGAAATCCTGGCCATGTTCTGATGATGCGGGGCCAAAGCGATGATTATTCGAACCGTAGAAAGAATTCTAGTCTGAAGCCCTCTATTTTCCGTGGTAAGAACGAGAATCCCGATTCGGAAACCCTGAAAGAGCGCTATGAGACCCTGGCAATCGCAGAGCAGTCGCTCGTGGAAGCTTATAGCAGGCATGGGTTTCCACGAGCGAAAGAGATTAAGAGACGCCAGGTTCTACGGTGGACTATCCTCCAGCACTATGAAATTTGTCTCACACCTCTCTTGGATGTAACGAATTCCCTTCGTGTTGCCGCATCGTTCGCTTCAGATCATAGTGGGGAAGTTGCTTATCTTATGGTGATTGGGATTCCAAATGTTGCCGGCGCTATTACCACTAGCATTGAGGCAGAGTTACAGGTCATTCGTCTTGCAAGCGTCTCTCCACCCCAAGCTCTAAGGCCCCATATCCAGGAGGGGTTCCTCGTTGGAGAGTATCCCGATATAGCCATGTATGGACAGAAGCAGCTATATGAACATCACGAAGTGGATTTCGGTCTGCGGCTAATGGCGAAGTTTGTTTTCAATAGAGATCCGTTTTGGAAGAATAAGGACTTCCCTCCAATTCCCCATTCAGCGTTGTACCCGAATGACAACGACGAGTTCTATAGGGTCGCGCAAGAGATCAAGGCCGATATAGGAGAAGATTGAGCATGTCTGTACGAGCACTCGTCAAATCCATCCAGGACATCATGCGCCAGGACACCGGCGTGGACGGCGATGCGCAGCGCATCAGCCAACTGTGCTGGATGTTCTTCCTCAAGATTATCGACGACCAAGATCAGGAGTTGGAACTGGTCAAGGACGACTATCGCTCCCCGATTCCCGAGCGTCTGCAGTGGTGCAGCTGGGCCGCAGATCCGGAAGGCATCACCGGTGACGAGCTAATGGACTTCATCAACGACGATCTGTTCCCGACCCTCAAGGGCCTGGCCCCTCGTACGCCTCGCGCCCGGACCGTCCGTGATGTGTTCGAGGACGCCTTCAATTTCATGAAGTCAGGACAGTTGATGCGCCAGGTCGTCAACAAGATCAACGGCATCGACTTCAACAATCTGTCCGAGCGCCAGCATTTCGGCGATATCTACGAACAAATCCTGAATGATTTGCAGTCGGCTGGAAATGCGGGCGAGTACTATACGCCTCGCGCCGTGACCGCCTTCATGGTCAAAATGACCGATCCGAAGCCCGGCGAAGTCCTGTTCGACCCGGCCTGTGGCACCGGCGGCTTCCTGACTTGCGCTATCCGCCACATGCGCGATCACTATGTCAGGCGACCAGAGGACGAGGCGACGATGGAATCCTCGCTCCGGGCGGTCGAGAAGAAACAGCTCCCCCACATGTTGGCCGTTACCAACATGCTGCTGCACGGCATCGAGGATCCCTCCTTCCTCCGCCACGACAACACGTTGGCCCGTCCCTATATTTCTTGGGGCAAGGACGAACGCGTCGATATCGTTCTCACCAATCCGCCCTTCGGCGGGCGCGAGGAGGACGGCATCGAGGCTAATTTCCCCCAGCACTTCCGTACCCGTGAGACTGCCGACCTGTTTCTGGCCCTGATTATTCGACTTCTGAGACCAGGTGGCCGGGCAGCGGTGGTGCTGCCCGATGGCTCGCTATTCGGCGAGGGCGTCAAGACTCGCCTCAAGGAGCACTTGCTGGAGGAATGCAACCTCCACACCATCGTGCGCCTGCCCAACTCGGTCTTCCGCCCCTACGCCTCGATTGGCACCAACCTGTTGTTCTTTGAGAAGGGCACGCCCACACAGGACATCTGGTTCTGGGAACACCAGGTACCCGAGGGACAGAAAGCCTACTCCATGACCCGGCCCATTCGCTTGGAGCACCTGGACGACTGCGTGGAATGGTGGGGCGGTCCGGAGCGAAAGGGCCGCAAGGAAACTGAGCGTGCCTGGAAAGTGACCGCGGAAGAGGTGAAGGGGCGTGGCTACAACCTCGACATCAAAAACCCCCATACGGTGGAAGAGGAGCTCGGCGACCCTGAGATTCTTCTAGAAGAACTGAGTAGTACCGAGGCCGAGGTTGCCGCACTACGCGATCAGCTCAAGGCCATCCTGTCGGAGGCGCTGGTCCGATGAATGCCCATCGTCTCCTCGAGCTCTATGACAGGATCGCTGAGGCCCCCGATGCAGTCGACCGCCTGCGCCGCTTCGTGCTGGATCTTGCTGTGCGAGGCAAACTCGTGGAGCAGGATGCGTCAGATGAGCCTGCTTCTGAGCTATTAAACAAGGTTGTCTTTGAGAGGGCAAAGCTGGTGGACGCTGGAGCGGCGAAGAAGGCAAAGTCTCTAGACGCTGTCGACGAGCCGCCCTTTGAAATCCCGGACAGCTGGATATGGTCTCGGCTAGGAATTATTGCGGGCTACATTCAGCGCGGAAAATCTCCGAAATATGCGGCAAGAGATGGTGCCCCTGTAGTTTCCCAGAAATGCGTTCAGTGGTCCGGCCTTGATTTGAGCGTCGCGAAGCAGGTCACGCGAGAAGCTCTAGAGAAGTACGAGACAATTCGATTTCTTCAGCCAGGAGACCTGCTATGGAATTCTACTGGAACAGGAACGATCGGCCGAATCATACGGCTAGTAGACCCTCCTGCAGGACTTGTGTGTGACAGCCATGTCACAGTTGTCAGGTGTGTGCATGTCAATCCCGAGTTCGTCCGGACGTGGCTTCGCTCAGATCATGTCTATGGTGTCATCGAAGATAGCTCGGCCGGATCGACAAATCAGATCGAACTGACAGCGAAATTTGCCAACAATCAACCGGTTCCAATCCCACCCCTCGCTGAGCAGCAGCGGATCGTGGCCAAGGTGGAGGAGCTGATGGCGCTGCTGGGCCGGCTGGAGGCGACCCGCACCGCGCGCGAGACCATACGAGACCGGCTGACCACCGCCAGCCTCGCCCGCCTGACAGCACCCGACTCCGATCCCGAGGCGTTCCCGGACCACGCACGCTTCGCCCTTGATGCGCTCCCCGCCCTCACCGCACGCCCGAAGCAGATCGGATCTCTCCGCGAGACTATCCTCAATCTTGCTATTCGGGGAAGGCTTGTGGAACAAGATCCTTCGGACGAGCCAGCATCAGAATTGATGGATCGACTTCAGAGAAGAAGAGAAGAGTTGATTGATTCTAAGAAGCTAAGGAGGTTAAAAATGCCTCCTAAGCCAGATAGCGAGGAGCTAGGTTTCAATGTGCCCACTGGGTGGTTGGCCGCAAGGCTTGGTGAAATATATGACGTCCGCGATGGCACGCACGACACACCTAAGTATGTTAGCGAAGGAGTTCCCCTTGTTACAAGCAAGAATCTTTCATCCGGAGTCCTATCATTTGATGGCGTAAAGCTCATCAGTGAAGAAGATCATCGAAAGATTTCCCAGCGATCACTTGTAGAGAAGAATGACGTTCTTTTTGCCATGATTGGTAGTATCGGCAATCCTGTTATTGTCGATACCAATAAGGCCTTCAGCATCAAAAACGTTGCTTTGTTCAAATATATAGACAGCAAGGACCAATCCCCGAAGTTTCTGAAATATCTACTTGAGTTCGCTTCCCATGTAATGAGAAATGAAGCTACCGGTGGGCTCCAGCCCTTCGTGTCTTTAGGGTACTTGAGGTCTTTTCCTATTGCGCTTCCACCTCTCGTAGAACAGCATCGGATCGCAGAAAAAGTCGATGAACTCATGGGTTTGACCGATCGGCTGGAGGCTGCCATTCGGATATCAGAGGCCACGCGTGGGCGCCTGCTAGAGGCAACTCTCCACAAAGCTCTTGGAGCCCCGTCAAGCGAACGAGAGGCCGCCTGATGCCCATCCGCCACAGCATTTGGAGAGTGGGTCAGAGACCGCAGGCACTGAAACAGGGGCTCCTCGAAAGCGAAGCGTTGCTGGAGGACATGATCGTTGCCGCGCCGGAAATTCTGTCGCCCGAATGGATGATCATCGGCCGACAGGAGTATACCGGACATGGCGGGCGGATCGACCTGCTTGCGCTTGCGCCCGATGGCGCGCTGATCCTGGTCGAGCTAAAACGTGCCAGGACGCCGCGAGATGTGGTGGCCCAGGCTATTGATTACGCGGTCTGGGCGGAATCGCTCGAGGCCGATGATATCGGCCGCATTTACAGTCGTTTTTCAGGGGGCGGCGACCTCGGCGGTGCCTATTACGAGAAATTCGGCCAGCTGCTCGACGAGGACACCCTCAACGAGAGCCACCAGATTGTGATCGTAGCGTCCTCGCTAGATGCAAGCAGCGAACGTATCGTCGAATATCTAAACCAACGCGACATCCCCATCAATGTACTCTGCTTCCAGGTTTTCGAGAGCTCTGGGGGTCCGTTACTCAGCCGCGTTTGGCTGCATGATCCAGTCGAAACCCAGGTGGCGGCCTCGACAACCGGCGGACGTCCTTCCGAGAAAGAGCCGTGGAACGGCGAGTATTACGTGTCGTTTGGCCACGGGATGGGCCGGTCATGGAAAGAAGCAAGTCAATACGGCTTCGTTTCTGCTGGCGGCGGCTCCTGGTACAGCGGCACCCTGAACCTGCTAGAACCCGGCGATCGGATCTGGATCAAGGTGCCCGGATCTGGCTTCGTAGGAGTGGGTCGGGTAACTGAGAAGGCTGTGCCAGCGGCGGACTTCCAATTGCCAGGCCCCGGTGGCGCACTCCGCCCAGCACTGGACGTTCTCACCGAAGACCATTACATGCGTGATCACGTGGACGACTCGGATCTCTGCGAGTATTTTGTCGCCGTTGACTGGATCGAGACCGTTCCGCTGGAAAAGGCCTTCAACGAAGTTGGACTGTTCGGCAACCAGAACACCGTCTGCGCACCAAAGACACCGAAATGGCGGCATACGGTGGAGCGGTTGAAGCAGTTTTTCCGGCAATCCGATGCGGAATCTTGAGTGGCAGGGATATCGGGAAGGCATCGAATCGGAGGATTTATGGAGCCCAAGTCAATAGTCGCGAACTTTGTGGAATCTCTAGCAGAGGAATGGGGAGCAAGAAATTCTCTTCTAGTAAAAGTCCCCAATGGTGTGGCAATTGAATCCGATGTCTTCGAGAAAGTAGTTGAGGGATCTGATTGGTTCGAGAGTATCGATTCTTCTAGAAGCTTTAGTTTTGTTGCCGTTGATGCGCCTCTAGCAATGGCGAAGGAAAAAATAAATATTGGTGGCTCGTCTATTAAGCTTCGAAAAAATTGGGGCGAAATCGCGAAAGCGCTCCGCTTCTTACATGAGGATGGTCTCTGCATTGCGATCGTTGAGCCGCCTGCGTTTGGGCTCGCAGAGGGTCCGAAATTTCTGGAAGCTCTAGAGACCGAAGGGTTTGCGTTACAAGGGGTCTTTGACTGTCCGCCAAACTTTCTCGCGACCACGTCTATTCGCCCGGTTATTGCTGCTATAAGCAGAAAGTCCCGAGGTAGAGTCTTTGCGGCAGAGCTAGAGGACGTGGCGCAAGCGTCATCCGTTGTCCGAGCATTTGTGGATGAAGACGCAGGCGACTCCCTGGGAGAGGGGGTGATGATCGAGGGTGGCGAGTTCGACGGTTTCGATGGTTTAAAGGCTAGAATTCAGCTGGATCGCTTGGAGACGCAGTATAAAGAATATCAATCGCGCTCTCTAGGTCAGGTGGCTAGTGAGATAAACACTGTTAGATCAGGCGGATCATTCATTAGCAAGGAGAATGCAGTCTATGTTCCAATGCTTGGTAATTCGGCGGTAGTCGACAACCTACAAGAAGCAAGCATAAAGCACCAGAATCTTTTTCAAGTTGTCTTTCCGGATACTGTAAAAAATTCCTATGTTGCAGCTTTCTTTCGCTCTGATCTCGGGTTGCTGGTTCTAAAGTCACTAACCCGAGGTGCAGTGATATCAAGGATTTCTAAGACTGAACTTGCTCGAGCGCCGCTTGCCGTTCCGGGCATCCAAGAGCAGGATGAAATTGTTGAGTCTCATAGCAAGCTCTTCACCTTAAAAGCCGCAATTGAAGGATTTCAAAAAGATCTGGCGCTCAATCCAAGAAGCGCATCCGCGATAAGAAGTCAGGTGGAAAGTATGTTGGAAAAGATTGGTGCTTTAACCGAGGCGGATCGGATAATGGGTATGGCTCGGGAGGGAGAGTCTGCAACGGTCGAGTTTAAACAGACGTTCAGCCTAGATGTCAGCAAGGGGACAAAGGAAAAGTACATCGAGGTTTCTGCTCTCAAGACCATAGTAGCCTTCCTGAATACAAAGGGCGGAACCTTATTAGTCGGAGTTACAGATGACGGCGAAATTTTAGGGATTAACGATGAAGTAAAGCGATTTCATAAGAGCAACGATGGATTTTTACTCCATTTCAAGAACAGAATCAAAGAGCGTATCGGTGAGCAGAATTACCCATTTATTGACCAGAAAATTATACATCTCGGCGATGCTTATGTGTTAATGGTTGAGTGCAGGCAGGCAACGTCGCCATGTTACCTCGACGAAAAAGAATTTTATGTTCGTACTAATCCCGCTACGGACAAGCTCGAGGGTCCGAAACTCGTTGAGTATATTCGGAATCACTTTTCTAGTTGAGGGCCTATGTGAAAGTCATCTGTAGGTAGTTTCTGGCACCCAGGAGGTTCGTGATCGATGACCTTGAATTCGGACCGCACCCAAAGGGGGGGGGTGATATTCGCTGTACTTGCTCTGTGGCATGATGACCTCCATCTCAGGGCCACGATCACGCCGTTGCTCTAGTTGTTCGTGTGCCGACTGTAAGGGAGGAGGGCAATTTGGCGAGCCCGTAAAGCTCAATCACAAACTGGATCCGGATCGACCAGCGCCGTTTACGAACGAATACTGGGACGTGAATAGAGCGCGTCGAAATCCAGATCTAATGTCCCGGAAATGCTCGAGGCCAAGAGGAAGGCCAACCGGATCTACAAGGAGCGGCAGGCTTTGTCGCGCAAGGTCAGCTCGGAAGGGCGTGTCGCCACGGAAGAAGAATCCAGGCTATTGAGGTAGCTCAACGCCAGGCAGGCGGCGATTTATGAGCCCGCTTGGTATGAGGCCCTGGCCCGCTCAACCGCTCGGTTGAATTCTTCCTCGGAGATCAGTTCAGCGTCCTCCCGAAACCGGGAAGTCGACGCTACGACCGGCCGTCCAGTAGTCCAGTTGAACGTGTTGACTCCGTCGGACGACCAGGGTTCGCCTTCCACAAGCCCGAAGGTGAGCGAGGGGGGGCGATTGGGTGATGGCTCTGCCATATCTGAAACTCTATCACAAGAAAGCGAATGGTCGTATTACTCGGATGAGGGCGGGTCGCTGCGTATTCCGCGCGCCCAGATGCCTCAGATCAAGCGGTCAGATCGGGGTGATTTCCTGACGTTTTTGAGTGAGGGAGAAATAGAAACCGACCAAGCAAACGTATCCCTAGATTCGCTCAAGCCGACTCGGGAAGAGTGTTCTCGCGCCAAGGCGCAAAAGAGGCTCCTGGTCTGCTTGAAGGCGACGCCTCCAGCCCGGATACTGTCTCTGAATAGGAGAGCGCCGATGACCGAGAAACTGGCACGATACAAGCTCGCGAATGGGAAAGTCGTTTCGACCGACTTCAGGAAGCCCCTGGAGCTGAAGCCGGATCCCATCCGTACAGAATGGCCTGTTCCTCAAGCCACGAGGGCAGCAGGAAGAATGTCGCCAGGATCTCGCCCCGGAAATCAAAGGCATCTGGGTCGAGTCCTTCCGATTAGGAGTCCATCGAGTAGCGCTCGCGGCCGATGGTTCCTTCGCCAGTTTGCCTGCACTCCGCAAGATTTCTTACCATGGAATTCTGATGCTGGCGAAGGAAACTGGCAGCATCGAGCACAACTTCGAGTAGGTGAGGCATTGAGAATGCGTAAGGGCCGGAGATCGCCGCAACCAACCTCAACGATGATGTCCCAGAGGCTTGTCGAAGCGGCGGAGCGACAGGTGGACCAGGGGGTGATGGTCAGGAACCCGGAGAGCACGACTGGATACGACTTTTCGCCTTCGGAGATGGACAAGCGGCGATTGGGCGCGCAACGCCTAAAACAGGTGTTTGGAAAACTTCCTGGATACGCGAAAAAGGCCGAGAGGCAAGGTGACGCCTACTGGCTGGCCTTATACGCTAGTGGCTATCGAGTAACGGATATGCCTTAAAGTGGGCGTTTATATCCATAGTAAGCCCCCGTCAAGCACATTATGATGGTGCATTGGTTAGTGTGGTTTCGAGTAAAAGCCTTGTCCTAGCGCTTCTGATGCAACCCGAATAATAGACTGCTGCTTGTTCTCTTCATAAATTGGCACAGCGTCTAAATGGTTGTTCGCGCGCTGACGGACTTTGGATGAAATCTGTCCCTCTGATTCTAAAAGAGCCACTACTGAGCATGGGAGTGAAGCGTTAAGCGCCCATGCTTGAAGTAGCATTGCTTCATTAACCTTGTTGTCTGAGACGCCAAAGAAAACTGCTACAGGTGGCTTTCCTTTTGCTAGTATTCCAGCATCCGCAGGCAATTCATCCAGATTGTCGCCAAGGATGAAGTTATCTTCGACTATATCTGCTCGGTTTCCAACTACCTGTTTAAGCATCTCAAGAGCATCTTGCTTGAACGTGCTGGCTGCTCGCTCATGCGACATGAATGCAATGTCTTGGACGCGAAGAAGAAAAGCAAGAAACTGCAGGGCAGCATGAGGGACATCCGGTTCTGAGACTTCTTGGGTGAATAATTCACCGCTATTCGTATCAAATTGGACTCCGTATTGGTTAAGTAGTGTTTCAAATACCTCTTTACGTGTACCATTTTTCTCTACGTCAGCGCCAAGTGCCTCAAGTGTTGGAATCGAAAGAGCGTTGTCGATTATTCGGTATTTGCCAGTCTCCTTTATGCTCTGTATATAAAAACCAATATGATCTCCGTCAACCGATTGATACTCGGTCCCAACAGCCAAGCCAATCGGGACATCACGAACCAGCAATCCCTCACAGAATTCCTTGCATAACTGTTCTTTTAGGTTCATTGGAAAAGCCCTGAGGGCGATTCAGCCCTACTTAGTCCAAATTTGCGTACAGCAATCTCAGTTGCGCTTCGATCAAATACGTTAAACGCCAAGTTGCCATCCCTTGCGTGACCACCTGCAATTCGAACTAGCGCCGGGTACCCAGTACGACCATCATGTCTTGGTAGGAATTGTTCAAGATCGTCGCAGAAAGAATGTATGTGCCAGCCGGGGTGGTTTCCGTGAAACTCATACCTTGCAAGAACGCGGGTGTTTCCATCCGAGAGATCCATGCCCAAAATGGCTAAATACTCTTGAATATCTACCCGATAGGCAATCAGTACCCGCATTGAGAGGCCCAGGCAGGAGAATGTGCAATAGCACCAGCGCCACTTAGACCGGATCCTGAATGATCGGTTCTTGTTCATTGGGAAGACCGATTTCGGCATTTTCCCAGTCCTCCAAGGCGACCACTGCAAATCCCGCTTTTGGCCCAGTACGATATCCCTCAACCGCATGGGGGGATATTAGCACTCGGCGACTTTCAACGAAACTGCTTCCCGGCGTGGGTTCTGAGGGTGTGACTGCTGTAGGGTGGCCTGCCCGCTATCACTCAACGCCGGAACGGCCTAGCTGGTCGGCGTTTACTGTTCCATCGACCGTGCTCTTCCGTATTGCAGTCACGTTGCTCCCGTCTTTTAGGGCATCAAGATAGTCGGCCCAAGCCTGCATCATCTTGCGGCGCTCGGGGAGGTAAGCGGTCCGGTTGTAGGCGCGTCCGTTCGGATCGCGCACTGCGTGGGCAAGCTGGTGTTCGATGTAATCGGGTCGGAACCCCAGCACCTCATCCAGGATCGTGCGTGCCATCGCCCGGAACCCGTGGCCGCTCATCTCATCCTTGCCGATCCCCATGCGCCGCATGGCCGCCAGCACGGCGTTGTCGCTCATGGGGCGCTTGGGGCTCCTGGCGCTGGGGAAGACGTAGCGTCCGCGTCCTGTCAGCGGCTCCAGCTCGCGCAGAATGGCTACTGCCTGGCGCGACAGCGGCACGATATGGTGTGTGTTGGTCTTGGTGACGGTGTAGCGCCATTCTGCGGCGTCCAGGTCGATGTCGGCCCACTCGGCCTTCCGAAGCTCGCCGGGGCGCACGAAGACCAGCGGCGCCAGGCGCAGGGCGCAGCGTACCGGGAGGGTGCCTTCGTAGCCATCGATCGCCCGCAGAACGGCGGGGATCTTGTTGGGATCGGTGACAGCGGCGAAATGCCGGCTCTTGACCGGTGGCAGGGCGCCGCGGAGATCGCCGGAGGGATCGCGCTCGGCGCGACCGGTGGCGACGGCGTAGCGGAAGACCTGTCCACAGCAGCCGAGCACGCGATGCGCCGTTTCCAGTGCGCCCCGTTCCTCGATTCGCCGGATGACGGGCAGGAGCTGCGGCGCGGTGATGTCGGCAATGGGCTTTCCGCCCAACCAGGGGAATACATTCAGTTCCAGTCGGCGAATGATGGTTTCGGCGTGCTTCTCGGTCCAGGAGGGCAGGTGCTTGGTGTGCCACTCCCGGGCCACTGCCTCGAAGCTGTTCGCCGCCCTGTCGTGCTGTGCGGCTTTCTGAGTCCGACGGTGCTCGCTGGGGTCGATGTCGTTGGCCAGCAGCTTGCGCGCCTCGTCACGGCGCTCACGAGCCTCCTTGAGGGCAACATCTGGGTAGACACCAAGCGAAATTCGCTTCTCCTTGCCCCCAAAGCGGTACTTGAGCCGCCACCACTTGCCCCCGGATGGGGCTACCTCCAAGTACAGCCCGCGCTCGTCGAACAGCTTGCGGGCCTTGTCGGCCGGTTTGGCGTTGCGGATGGCGGTATCAGTTAGGGGCATGGGGGCAACTTCCTCCGAGGGCAACTTACCTGCCCCGAATGTTGCCCCTGGTTGCCCCCGGATGTCAACGAATCCTGTTGGATCTTGTGGGAAGGTCCAGACACGAAAAAGCCCGCTGTTAGGCGGGCTCATCGATTTCCTCGGATCTCCGGGGATCTAGATTTGGTGGAGGCGGGGGGAGTCGAACCCCCGTCCGCGAACCATCTGATCCTGGTTCTACATGCTTAGCCCGCTCGATTATTTCTCGTCGTTACAACGCCCGAGGGGCAGGGCATATGTAACGACCAGTCCCTGTTTGATTTAACGCCATGCCCAGAGACGCGACATGACGCGATCCTGCTAAATGATCTCCGGTCGGAAGCGCAGGCTCAACCGGCGGAGAGCAGGCTGGTTTTTAGGCAGCCAGTGCGTAGTTGTCGTCGTTGGCAACTAACTTTGGTTCAGCTGGTTTTACGAGGTGAGCTGAGACCTCGGCATGCCCCAGGGTACGTCCAATCCGCGTCGAAGCCGGAACGCCCCCGAAGTCGTTTGTTAAGACTAACAGCTTGATGGAAAGTTCCGCAATGCTGCGGCTTCAATATTCCGAGGCCGGCTCGGACATTGCTTGCTCGGCGGTGGAACCCTTTCCGACAATTCGGTTGCGGCCCGATTCCTTGGCGCGGTATAACGCGCGGTCGGCCGATTCCAGCCATTCCCGCACACCCAGATCCTGGTCGCCGGCCTCGGCAAAGCCGATGCTGACGGTCAATTCCTCGTTGCCGAGATGGGGCAGGTCGAGTTCGTTGACGTCCGAGCGAATGGCCTCGGCAACGGCTTCGGCGCGCCGGGCATCGCCTTCCACGACAACTGCCAACTCGTCGCCCCCGAACCGCCCGGCAACGTCCGTGCGGGCGAGGTGGCGGCGAATGATGGAAGACACGCCTCGCAGCGCGTCGTCGCCGGCCGTGTGTCCGCGCTGGTCGTTGATGGTCTTGAAATGGTCGAGATCGATCAGGAGCAGGCTGACCGGTTCGCCCTCCTGATGCCTGGATTGAAGTTTGAGTTCAGCCTGGGCCTGCCAGTGGCCGCGGCTGGCAAGGCCGGTCAGCATGTCGATGCGACTCAACTCGTCGAGCTGACGATTCTGGCGCTGAACCTTCCGAACCAGGCGATAGCCGGTCAGGCTCACGGCGATGGTATGGATGAGAAGGAGGGGCATGCAGGCCAGGATCACGGTCATGCTCGACTCGGGCTGGAACCGGAAGCCGGTCACCAGCGCACCGCCGACCAGGCCCGCGAAAAGCCCGGGCAGTGACCACAGCCACAGGCCGCGAATGCCGGTGCTGATCTTGTCGACCGTTGCCAGGGTAATCAACAGCACGCTGGGCAGCAGATTGAAGTACATCAGCGGCGCCCACAGCCCGGCCATGGCGGAGTCGATCAGCAAGTTGCGCAGCTCGGTGCGGTAGGGCTCGCGACTACGGCGGGCCAGCATCAGGGCCAGCTGTGGCCAGATCAGCGCCGTGAAGATCAGCAGCACCCAGCTCGGCCAGCCGGCGCCACTTTCGATCAGCACGGCGCCGACCGGTGGTGCGGCCAGCCCCATGCCCAGCATGCGCAGCCGGTAGACGCGGCGCGGCATGAGGCCCAGGTCGCTCAGCCGCGCGGCCTTGCGTACGGCTGCGGCTTCGGTGGTTTGTTCCCCTTTCATTGCGCCATCATAGCCTGATCGAAGCGGCTTGGAGTCTTCGGATCAGTTGTGCTTGAGAATGCGATTCTTCTGCCGCTCCCAGTCCTTTTCCTTCGCGGCGCGTCGCTTGTCGTGCTGCTTCTTGCCGGTGGCCACGGCGATTTCGACTTTGACCTTGCCCTGCTTCCAGTACATGGCGGTGGGGATGATGGTCTGCCCCTTGCGCTCGACCAGTCCGATCAGGCGGTCAATTTCGCGACGGTGCAGCAGCAAGCGGCGCGTGCGGGTCGGGTCGGGGGTGAAGTGTGTCGAAACCGACGGCAGCGGCGTGATCAGGCAGCCGAACAGGAAGGCCTCCCCGTTTTTGAGCAGCACATAGCTGTCGCCGAACTGCACCTTGCCTTCACGCAGCGCCTTGACCTCCCAGCCTTCCAGTGCAATACCGGCCTCCAGCCGCTCGTCGAGCTGATACTCGAAGCGGGCGCGCTTGTTGAGGGCGATGGTGGATGGGGGCTGCTTCTTGGCCATGCGTATCAGGCTAACTGTTCAGTAAAAGACGGCAATGATAGCGCACGGTGTTGGTTTCAGGTTTCAGGTTTCAGGTTTCAGGTTTCAGGTTTCAGGTTTCAGGGTTCGGGGTTCGGGAAATCCTGGGGCTTTTGCAGAGAAGGGGCGGCAATGACGCCACGGCGGGTACAATCTGTCGCGGCAATCAGGATGACTCCGTCTTGAACTGAACCCTGAACCCTGAACCCTGAACCCTGAACCCTGAACCCTGAACCCTGAACCCTGAACCCTGAACCCTGAACCCTGAACCCTTCTTTCCATGCCCGAAGTCCACCGTTCAGCACTCGTCCCCTACACGCCGGTCCAGATGTATGGTCTGGTCCGGGACGTGGAAAGGTACCCGGAATTCCTGGCCTGGGTCAGGTCGGCCGAGGTGCACCGAGAGGACGAGAACCATCAGCTGGCCACGCTGGAAGTCCAGTTGGCCGGGCTGGTTCGGCGCTTCACGACGCGTAATACGCTGGTGGTCGACGAGGCATTGCTCATGGAGCTCGACCGTGGGCCGTTCGACGATCTCAGTGGCAGCTGGAAGTTCGCCCCGGTCGGTGATGGATGCCGGGTCAGCCTGGACCTGCGTTTCCACGTCGGCGGCGGAATCCTTCTGAGACCGTTCCAGCGCAACTTCTCGCGCATGGCCGATCGCATGGTCGATGATTTCACCCGTCGCGCCCATCAGGTTCATGACCGCTGAGCGTATTACGGTCGAAGTTGCAGCCGCTACGCCTCGACGCCAGGTCGTGGTTGCTCTGACGGTGCCTGCGGGGACGACGTTGGCCCAGGCCGTCGCGCAAGCCGACCTGCCGGCCCGGATTCCGGGGCTGGAAGTCGACGAGCAACGTCTGGGGATTTACGGCAAGCGCCAACGGCCGGATACCGTCCTGCAAGACGGCGATCGCGCGGAAGTCTACCGGCCGCTAACCGCCGATCCCAAGGAAGTGCGCCGCCAGCTCGCGGAGCTCGCGCGGGCTGAAAAAAAGAAAGGCAGTTGAGGCGCCCGGGGCTCGGGCTCAATTACCACCAGGACCGGTGCCGGGGTTGGGGTTGGCTCGCTCCTGATCGCGCAGCGTGTCGAGATCCTGGATGGGCGTATCCTCGGGATCCTGCAGCTCGTCCAGCGCCTCGCTGGCCATGTTTTCCTCATCGAGGTAATTGCCCTCGATGGAAGCCAGGGCATCGTTCTCAAAGAACAGCGTGAGAACGCGCTTTTTCGGCTTGCCGCCGCGCGCGGCATAGGAATTCATGTAGTCCCAGCGGTCGTCGTGGAACGGGCTGTTGACCGAGGGCGTGCCCAGCAGAACCTGGACCTGGCGCTTGGTCATGCCGGTTTCCAGTTCGGCGACCTCTTCGCTGTCGAGCACGTTGCCTTGCTGGATGTCCTGCTTGTAGACGAGGGCGCCGCAGGCGCAGAGCGACAGAGCGGCCAGCACTGCGAGGGGGCGGGCGAGCTTGATGACTGTAAGTGCGTTCAACATGGGTGGCAATGATACAATACTTGGACTGTGTACGGGCCACTCGACCGGGGTAATGCATGCCAGGACAGAGCAGCGAACTGAAGAAGGCCGGCCTGAAGGTCACCCACCCGCGCCGGCAGATTCTGCGCTTGCTGGAGACGACCGATCAGAAACACATGACGGCCGACGATATCTACCGCGCCCTGGTCGACCAGGGCGAGGAAATCGGCCTGGCCACGGTCTATCGCGTGCTGGCCCAGTTCGAGTCGGCCCATCTGGTTCGCAAGCATCTGTTCGACGACGGGACCGGTCGCTCCCAGCAGGCTTGCTACGAACTCGACGAGGGTGACCACCACGACCACATGGTCTGCCTCGAGACCGGCGAAGTGCTTGAATTCTTCGATGAAGCCATCGAAAAGCGCCAGGAAGAGATCGCCCGGGAGCACGGCTACGAAATCATCGATCACTCCATGGTGCTCTACGTCAGGCCTAAAAAAGATTGATACAAGTGTAAAGTGTTAAGAAACAGGCGCTTGGCGTTGGTTTCGATGTTCTTCACACTGAACCGCCCCCGAAAAAGTAGACACCTCATTTTCGCACGAGGAGTGAGGTGTTATGAAATACAAGCCAAGAAGGACCTACAGCCGGGCATTCAAACTT